>JBKKAT010000911.1:0-4999 GCA_046714535.1 Acidobacteriota bacterium
TTTTTCTCACTGCTTTATCTACTAATGCGTTAGTAATGACACCTGATTCCATTCGATAGGAGGAGAATCATGGCTGCAGAAATGTACGGCCGCGTAACTCAACGAGCTCCGGCTGTAAAAGATATCCACATTCTCTGGATCACCGCCGGGCTCGGTTGCGACGGCGATTCTGTTTCCATCACGGCCGCGACCCAGCCAAGCATAGAAGACGTTGTCATGGGAGCGATTCCCGGACTGCCAAAAGTGCATTTACACAATCCTGTTCTCGCTTATGAAAACGGCGCTGAGTTCATGAACTATTTTTATCAAGCGGAAGCGGGACGCCTCGATCCTTTTGTGCTTGTCATTGAAGGATCGATCCCCAATGAGAAAATAAAAAGTGAAGGCTACTGGGCGGCATGGGGTTATGACGAGAAAACCGGCCAGCCGATCACTACATGCGAGTGGATCGATCGTCTGTCTCCAAAAGCGCTTGCCGTAGTTGCGATTGGGACCTGTGCAACTTACGGAGGAATCCATGCGATGGCTGGAAATCCTACAGGTTGTATGGGGTTGGCGGATTATCTCGGGTGGAACTGGAAATCAAAAGCGGGAGTTCCAATTGTCAACGTCCCGGGATGCCCTGTTCAGCCCGACAACTTCATGGAGACCGTGCTTTATTTGCTTTATCAAGTAGCCGGATTGGCTCCCATGATCCCGCTGGATGAAGCCGGGCGGCCTACCTGGCTTTTCGGCAAAACAGTTCACGAAGGATGTGACCGTGCCGGCTATTACGAGCAAGGCGATTTCGCCACCGAATACGGCTCTCCCAAATGCATTGTGAAACTTGGATGCTGGGGTCCTGTTGTCAATTGCAATGTTCCCAAACGTGGCTGGATGGCCGGTATCGGCGGTTGTCAGAATGTGGGTGGAATCTGCATTGGATGCACGATGCCCGGTTTTCCCGACAAGTTCATGCCCTTCATGGATGAACCCCCGGGCGGAAAACTTTCTTCGGCCACAAGCGGCATTTACGGCCGCGTGATGCGTTCACTCCGAAAAATAACCAACTCAACACTCAATCAGGAACCGAAGTGGCGGCATCCGCGTGCTGAGCTCACTACCGGTTACTCAGCGAAAGGATATTAGGAGGGCCACAATGGCGACAGCCACAGTCAATGGAAAAGCAACAGAAACTGGTAAGCAAAACCTGGTTCAAATGAACTGGGATCCGATTACACGAATTGTAGGAAGTCTCGGTATTTACACAAAAATTGATTTTGCCACTAAACGGGTTGCCGAATGTTACAGCACCTCAGGCATCTTTCGCGGCTATAGCATTTTCATGAAAGGAAAAGACCCGCGGGATGCTCACTTTATCACAAGCCGCATTTGCGGAATTTGCGGAGACAATCACGCAACCTGCGCGACGTACGCCCAAAACATGGCATTCGGAGTGCGTCCACCGGCGATCGCCGAGTGGATCGTAAATCTTGGCGAAGCGGCCGAGTACATGTTCGATCACAACATCTTTCAAGACAATCTTGTCGGCGTTGATTTTTGTGAACAGATGGTCAAAGAGACGAATCCAGGCGTCTGGGAAAAAGCGCAAAAAACGAACGCCCCGAATGCTCATTTGCACGGCTACAAAAAAATTTCCGATATCATGACCGCGCTCAATCCGTTCAGCGGCGAATTCTATCGCGAAACACTCCATGTCAGCCGCTACACCCGCGAGATGTTCTGCCTGATGGAAGGCAGACACGTGCATCCATCTACCCTGTATCCGGGCGGAGTCGGCACGGTGCCGACCATTCAGCTTTTTACAGATTATTTGGTCAGGCTCATGAAGTACTGTGAATTCATGAAAAAGGTCGTGCCACTGCATGACGATCTCTTCAACTTCTTTTATGAAGCGCTCCCGGGGTATGAAGAGGTCGGCCGCAGGCGTGTATTGCTCGGATGCTGGGGTTCTTTTAATAATCCTGACGTTTGCGATTACACGTACAAAAACATGTCAAACTGGGGCCGCGGTATGTATGTCACGCCAGGAGTCATTGTGGATGGTGAACTTGTCACGACGGATCTCGTGGACATCAATTTAAACATTCGCATTCTCCTTGGCAGCTCCTATTATGAAGGGTGGGAGAATTCCGAAATGTTTGTGAAAAATGATCCGCTCGGCAATCCCGTCGACAGGAACCACCCGTGGAATCAAACGACAATTCCAAGACCGCAAAAACGAAACTTCGATGATAAATACACATGGGTTATGTCGCCGCGCTGGTTCGACAAACGGACCGGTGATCATCTAGCGCTCGATACAGGTGGCGGACCGATTGCGCGTCTGTGGGCCACTGCATTAGCGGGGCTTGTGGACATCGGTTACATCAAAGCCACAGGAAACAGCGTGAAGATTTATCTACCGAAAACAGCGCTGCAGCCAGAGACTGAATTCGAATGGAAAATTCCGAAATGGAGCAACGCTATCGAAAGAGACCGCGCAAGAACTTACTTCCAGGCTTATGCTGCAGCATGCGCTCTTCATTTTGCGGAAAAAGCAATTGCCGAACTGCACGCGGGAAGAACGAAAACATGGTCCGAGTTCACAGTGCCTGATGAAGCAATCGGATGCGGCTTCCATGAAGCGGTTCGTGGTGTGCTTTCCCATCATGTCGTGATTAAGGATAAGAAAATCGCGAACTACCATCCTTATCCGCCGACACCCTGGAACGCCAATCCACGCGATATCTACGGAACCCCAGGGCCTTATGAAGATGCCGTGCAGAACACACCGATTTTTGAAGAAAATGGCCCGGATAAGTTCAAAGGGATTGATATCATGAGGGCGGTCAGAAGCTTCGATCCTTGCTTGCCATGTGGTGTACACATGTATCTTGGCAATGGAAAAGAAATTCAGGTTCGGCATTCACCGACCTTTGGTCCCCGTTTGTAGCGGATCCTATGCCAGGCGAAAACAAATCCGCGGAAGGGATGGAAAAAATTGAAGGGCTGATCGCAAAAATGGATACTCATGCCGACCCGGCTGTCCGGGCCGGCATGAGAGAGCTTGTCAAGTGCTTGATGGAGTTTTATGGCGCAAGCCTAGAACGAATGCTGGAACTTGTATGGGAATCGGATCGGGGTACGATTTTGATGGAAGAATTTGCCCGTGATAAAGCGATCAGCCCCGCTCTTTTGCTGCATGGATTGCATCCGATCGATCTGAACACCCGCGTTCTTACGGCGCTGGAAAAAGTGCGGCCCTACCTGCGCTCTCATGGCGGAAATGTAGAGCTTCTGAATGTTAACGATTCAGGTGAGGTGTATCTTCGCCTGGACGGAAGCTGCAACGGATGCCCTTCTTCCGCTATGACGTTAAAGCTCGCCATCGAAGAAGCGATTTATGATGCCGCCCCTGATATTACAGCCTTGAATGTGGAAGGAGTCGTCGAGCAAAAGCTTCCTCCCCGTCCTATGTCCATCCGGGGTCCTGAAGAACCGGAGCGGCTTCAGCAAGGATGGAAAGATGTGGATGGACTGGAATCACTCGATCAAGGATCGATCCGGACCCTGGATGTCAGTGGACAACCGGTGCTTTTTTGTCGTATTGCGGAAACGTACTACGCTTATAGTAACAAATGCCCTCATTGCACTGAGACGCTGCAAGGAACACATCTGGCGGAAACCACCGTGCTCATTTGCTCCGCGTGTGGACAAAAGTACGATGCCCTCAGGGCAGGCCGGGGATTGGATCGGCCGGCCCTTCATTTGCAGCCCTTTCCATTATTGATGGAACAGGGACGAACCAGGATTGCGCTTCCCGCATCGTAAAGTCGTGCGTTCTATGAAACAGCCTTTTTCCGTTCTCCGTCAGTTCGTTCGTGAAAAGGAACCATTAGAGCGCTGCGAACTCTGCAGTATGGCGTTGGTGGAAGAGCATCAACATCTTATTGAACCTGCTGCCCGGAAACTGCTTTGCTCCTGCGATGCTTGCTCGATTCTTTTCAGCGAACGGTCCGATTTGAAGTACAAGCGTGTTCCGAGGGATGTCCAATTCCTGCATGAATTTCGTTTGACCAATGCACAGTGGGATCAGCTGATGATCCCGATCAATATGGCATTCTTTTTTTTCAGCAGTCCGGAAAACAGAGTGATCGTTCTTTATCCAAGTCCGGCCGGAGCGACTGAATCCCTTTTACGCCTGGAATCGTGGAATGAAGTTGTCCGGGAGAACCCGCTGCTTCAAAAAATGCGTCCGGATGTGGAGGCGTTGCTCGTAAATCGTCTGGGAAAGGTAGCGGAACATTATCTGGTTCCGATCGATCAATGTTACAAACTGGTGGGATTGATCCGCGCGAAATGGCGCGGTCTATCCGGCGGAACAGAAGCATGGGAGGAAATTCATAAATTCTTTGAAACACTGAGTCAAAAATCCGGCCGAAAGGAGTCTCATGCCTGATTTGAATTTTGAATTGGAAGGCGTTGATGCCGTGGCATACGCAGCATCGCCGCAACTCTCCTTTAAGCTAAAGATCACGCCTGATAATCCTGAGGCCGAAATTCTTTCCGTCGTGCTTCGTTCACAGATCATGATAGAAACAACGCGCCGCCATTACACGCCGTCAGAACAGGAACAGCTCATCGATCTCTTCGGTGAACCGGAGCGTTGGAGCCAGACTCTCCGCACCATGTTGTGGACCCATGTGGCCGCGGTTGTTCCAAGATTTCAAGGATTCACTTCTGTCGATTTGCCCGTGCCCTGCACTTTTGACTTCAACATTGCAGCAACGAAATATTTTCACGGTCTCCAGGATGGTGACATTCCCCTTACGTTTCTTTTCAGTGGCTCCATTTTTTATGCGACCGATGAATATGCGATGCAGGTCGCTCAGATTTCATGGGAAAAAGAGGCTCGATTCCCCCTGCCCGTTGCAGTGTGGAAGAAAATGATGGATCAATATTATCCAAACACCGCCTGGCTCTGTTTGCGCAGAGACCTGTTTGAGAGACTTTATCA
>JBKKAT010000912.1:0-6790 GCA_046714535.1 Acidobacteriota bacterium
TCTTGCTGTTGGTGTGGAACGCGAATGGTCGGGTCGAGTCGAAGGGGAGCAGCCACGATTTGCAGGTGTGCGAACTTTTCTGTTGATCGGCTTGCTCGCCGCGCTTTCTTCTGTTTTTTTTGAATTGAATTTAATCGCAGTGGGCTTGAGCATCCTGGGCGGCACTATCCTGCTTGTCGTGGTCGCCTACGCGGCGGGAGCCTTTCGCGGTGATCGAGAAAGCACAACGGAGTTTGCTGCGCTCATTGTGATTGGAGCAGGCACTCTTGCCGGAACAGGAAATCTTGCCCTTGCCAGCGCAATCAATGTGTTCGTCGCACTTGTACTGGTAGAAAAGAGTCGCATTCATTCCCTTGTTTATCGAATTCAATCGGAGGATCTGACCGCAGGTTTGCGTTTTGCGGTTCTTGCATTGGTGATTCTTCCTTTGCTTCCGGAAGGTCCTTATGGTCCCGATCCTGGAATCCGGCCACGAGAGTTGTGGGCCCTGGTTCTTTTATTTTCTGGATTAAGTTTTGCAGGATTAATTGCACGCCGGGCGATGGGTTCCGCGCGCGGTTATATGGTTTCAGGACTCCTCGGCGGGATCGTCTCTTCGACTCTCGTTACCTTGAACTTTGCACGCGAAAGCAGAACGGATGATACTCAGGGACGCCCTCTCGCCATGGGAGTGATCGCCGCATGCACAGTGCTTCCTGTGCGAGTTGCAATCCTGACCATCATCCTCAATCAACAGATCGGGTTTGCCATCCTTCCTCATCTCGCACTGGCACTTGTAGCCGGTTTGATTCTCCTGCTTCTCATTCACAAAAAGACAACCGTGGATGCAAAAGCTGTATCCCCTAAAAATCCGCTCCGGCTTTTTACTGCGATCAAGATGGTCCTCGCCTTTCAAATCGCGCTTTTTGCGTTTTACTGGATCCGCAAGGAGTTCGGATCCACAGGAGTACTTCTGAGTTCGGCTATCGTCGGACTCACAGATGTGGATACATTGCTCTTCATGATCGGAAGACAGAAAAATCTTGAGCTATGGCTCGCTGTGCAAGCACTGGTAGTCGGAATCATTGCGAATACGACCCTGAAACTCATTCTTGCGCTTGCAATTGGCAAGGGCACTTTCCGAATGATCGCGTCCATTGGTTTGCTGCTCTTGAATGCAGCGTTGGTCCTCAGCTTAATCCTTTTCTAAGCTGGTCTTTTTGCAGAATCAGAATCGAGAACATAATATTTGTTCATGAAAACATTCGCCTTGATCTGCCTCCTGTTTTCTTTCGCTATGACAATCTATGCACAGACGGATCTTGCAGTGTCTAAATCGGACGGTCAGGATCCCGTCGCCCTGGGATCTGATATTGTTTACGCGATTTTTCTGATCAACAACGGACCATTGCCGGCAACGAATGTTGTTCTGACCGATTCCTTGCCTTCCAGCGTGACATTTCTGTCGATACAAGCTCCCGAGAATTGGACCTGCAACACACCACAAGTGGATACAACCGGTGTGGTAAATTGTTCCACCGCGAGCCTTCCTGCCGGAGAAACGGTGGGTTTCAGCCTAGCCGTCAAGCCCACTGCCGCAGGAGTCATCAGCAATACGATTAACGCCACGCCAACCGAACCGGACTCGAATCCGGAAAACAACAATCAGACAGAACAGACAACCGTCATCACCACTGAAAAGCCATCCGAAGATTAGCGAACTTGCAGGCGCGGTCCTTGGTGTAACATTAACGCATTAGGATACACACGAAAGCACCCGAATCTCGGTAGACAATGAGCGGCCGCTCATTGTTCGTTGTGCTTTTGACTGTCCGTCGAGACTTGAACGGGTTCTCCTGCAGGTCGTCCCTTGGCATCCAAATTTCTGAACAAATAATCCAAAAACCTGATCAATGGTCTCATAAAAGGTTAGAGTTCGGTTGATTTCAAATCCTTCGCGGCAGACATTATGTCGCTAAAGCGAAAACATTTGACGGCAGTGTAAAATTAATGTAAAAATTGGTACAGCGATCTTGGGGTAATAGTGAAATCCTTCTTCTTATCAGCATTAGTCATTCACTCCCTGTTCAAGCTTGGCCAGGGGACTTCTATAACAGGATTGTCCATACAATCCGACTGATGAACTGAGCTTAAGGAGGTGGAGGATTTCCGAAACCCAGAACCATTCGCTTTTTAGTCTAAACAAAAGTAAAACGTAAACAATTCAGAGGAGTGATCATGAAGAAAGTATTTTGGCTGATAGTGCTTGTAATGTTTGTAAGCACTATTGGCGTCATGGCCGTGAAAGCGGCTGAGCAAAAAAAGGTAAAAGACAAGACCGACATGCAGGCGAATCCCAAGAAACTTGGATTCAGGGGAACGCGCGGCATTCCGCAAACGGTCACGCTTTCAGCTACCACATTGAAGACACCAGTTCCAAAATGGTCGAAGGCGCTTGCATTCGACTCGTCTGCGACATTGAGGGAGCTTGCAAAGATGCCCTACGACGGTACGCAAGTTGATAAGCCCGAGGATTTGGGTTTTGAGTTTAACGATAACAAGGGACACTCCAGAGATGGAGCGCTCCAGACCTCCCTCCCGGGTTTGAATATTCCATCCACAATCGCTAATTTTGAAGGACTCAGCAACCAGGATAACTTCAACATCTTTGGCGGCCGCGTGAATCCGCCGGATCCGGATGGCGATGTAGGCCCTAACCACTACATGGAGATCATCAATCTTGTGATCGGCATCTACTCCAAGAGCGGCACGAAGCTTCTGGGTCCGGTCCCTCTCGGCGCTGTATGGAACAATTTTGCCATCAGCGATTGCGAAGATTCTTCCGGTGACGGAATCGTTCTCTATGACCAGCACGTGGGTCGCTGGTTGATCTCGCAGTTCACTACAGCCGCCTCAGACGGCAATTTCTATAACTGTGTAGCGATTTCGAAGACAGGAGATCCGCTGGGCGCATACTATCGCTATGCATTCAGCGCCGGCCCCTACTTCCCGGATTATCCGAAGTACGGTGTGTGGCCTCATTCCTATCTTCTGACCTCACGCGACTTCGGTCCCAACTTTGGGTATGCCATCAGCGTCTATGCTCTGGAAAAGGCGCAGATGATTTCAGGTAATCCCAATGCGCGTGCCGTGCAGTTCTTCCTGGAAGCCTTTACTGACGCAGGGGATGTTGGATCCGTTCCTCTGGAGCTTATTGGTGATGGTCTTCTCCCACCCGATTGGGACGGCACACGAAAACCACAGACTCAAGCAGCGATTCCGATCGTAGGCACGCAGGATGATGATTCGGACTACGGCGCAACCTTTGATGCGATTAACATCTGGGATCTGAGAGTGCTCTGGAATTCCATACCTTCCGCATCCTTGGTATTAGAAGATCAGTTAGCAACCGCTGAATTCGATTCGATCTATCCCTGCAACGATCCGGCTCTAAGTGGTGATACTGCCCGCGATTGCCTCCCGCAACCCGGCGTGAACGATCACACACGAGAGCTGGACATTCTATCTTATCGCCAGCGACCAACATGGAGATTGGCTTATCGGAACTTTGGTACCTACGAAACGATGGTAACAAATCAGTCTGTTGAGGCAAATCCTTCTCATGCCGGTGTGCGCTGGTATGAGATACGCCGTCAGAACGGTGGATACTCCATCTATCAGCAAGGAACCTTTGCGCCCGATCCGGTGCACCGCTGGATGCCAAGTCCCGCGATGGATAAGGCCGGAAACATTGCTCTCGGATACAGCGTTGTTCTTGATGCAGTGGATCCTGCAGACGACGTAAAACCCGGCATCCGATACACCGGCCGGCTGAAAGGCGATCCGTTGGGTCAAATGACGCAAGGTGAAGGATCCGTTATCGAAGGCACCGGCGTACAGATGACGAACAATTCCCGCTGGGGGGATTACACTTCCTTGCATATTGACCCGAAAGACGACTGCACATTCTGGTACGTCAACGAATACTACCAGGTGGATGGCGTTATCGGTGTCAATACTGTGCCCTGGCAGACACGGATTGGCAGTTTCAAGCTTCCTGGCTGCAAGTAATATCTGCTTTCTTTGGGGGCGACACATCGTCGCCCCCTTTTTTTATGTAGCGCCGGCGGAAGGCTACACCTGGGGTTTTATGCAGCGCGCTCAGTACGTCGCGCGTCTGCCGGAATAGCTTGTAATCCTGCCTGATACATTTTCAAGTAGATAAGAACTTGCTGACGGCTTCTTCCTCAGTCGGGAGAATATCGAACAGAGAAACAAATCCGGCAAGTTTGAAGAGCTTTTCCACATTTGAATTCATGCAGCAGACTTTGAGATCTCCCTTTTCCGCCTTAGCCCTTTTGAGTCCGGTAAGGAACACACGGAGCCCGGTGCTGCTGATGAAATCCACTTCTGATAGATTGAGAACAAGTTTGACGGCTCCGGTAGACAGAATCTTGTTTATCTCTTCTTCGAATTGAACGGAAGTCGAAGGATCGATGCGACCCGACACCCGGATGATTTCAATCCCCCGATCATTTTTGCTTTCGACTTTCATTGTTTACTCCGAACGACGTTGCCCCCTTTCAGCACGAAGACAACTTTTTCTGTTGCATGAATATCCCGGAACGGGTCTCCCTCAACGGCTATAATGTCAGCGACTTTTCCGGTTTCCAGTGATCCGATTTGTTTATCCATACCAAGAGCGGTCGCGGCATCGATGGTTGCGCTGCGTAACGCAGAGACGGGACTCATACCATGATCCACCAGAAGCGCAAATTCCTGTGCGTTCACTCCGTGAGGCGACACACCGGAATCTGTCCCGAATGCGATTTTCACTTTCATCTTAAGAGCCTTTTTAAACGTATCTGAACGTTTCCCAACCGCAACAGCTGCTTTGGCTTGCACTTCAGGCGGCAGCGTTTTGGACGCGGGTCCTTTTCCGGCATATTCACCAGCCAGCAGCGTAGGCACAAGCCAGGTGCCCCGCTCTTTCATCATTCGAAAGGATTCCTCATCCAGAAAAGATCCATGTTCGATTGTGTCGGCCCCCGCCCGTATTGCCACTTTCGCACCTTCTGCTCCATGAGCGTGAACCGCAACTTTTTTCCGAAGCTTATGGGCTTCCTCAACGATTGCGTCCATTTCGGCCTGTGTGATTTGCGGGGTGTCCACCTCATCACCAATGGAGAGAACTCCTCCCGTCGCGCATACCTTAATCACATCGGCGCCGTACTTCACCTGATACCGGACGGCATCACGAAATTGGTCCGGTCCGGAAGCAATGCCATCTTCGATCCCGCTTTCCTCACCGAATGTTCCCTCCGGAAATCCGGTCGAATCGCAATGTCCTCCGCGTGCGCCTAATGCGTTTGTTGCCGCCAGAATGCGTGGTCCAGGAATAAGATTCTTGGCAATCGCATCACGGAGTCCCGCATCGATCCGGTCGTTGGCGCCGAGATTCCGGATCGTTGTGAAACCCGCATCCAGCATTTTCCTCGCCATCACAGATGCTTCAATCGACTGTTCGGCGACTGTCTTACGCAGTCCCTGGTAAAAAGTTAGAAGAAAGTTTGATCCTAATTCTCCCGTTGTGTGGACATGCATATCGATAAACCCCGGCAGGAGTGTAACATCACCAAGATCTACAACCTTCGCCCCATCCGGAATAGCAATTCCTGATCCGACCTGGCGAATCAATCCGCCTTCAACAATTACGATTCCATTCGTTATGGCCGCCTGGGTACGGCCATCCCACAAGCGTGCGGCACGAAACACCTTGATCGAATCCGCCTCCGCAAAAAGATAACCACAGAGAAATACAGTAAGTACAAGAAAAGATTTTGTCATTTGACTATTGTAATGTAAATGACCGCCGGCTTCAGCCGGCATAAAGGGAAGGCAGGCTTTAGCCTGCCTCTTTTTGAGCGACACAAAATCAAAAAGACAAACTTGTTGACAACTTCTTACCCCACTCTGCCGATAACCCTATCGAAGCGCGCCGTTACAAAGCGTGCATCGGTATTTGCCACGGAGCGGACAATTTGCGCGATCTTTTGCCGAAGATTCGAAGTGAAGCGTCCGCTCCGGTTGGTGATGCTTGCGGATCACACTGGTTGCGCCTAAATGCGGAAGAAAATTGCGAAACTGGTTCGTCACGTTCCTTCACTTTGCGATCTGGTAAAGCGGTAACGACCGGTTTCAGCAACGGATGCCAAATTTAGCAGAGTAACGGCGGCGACGCAGCAATTCTCTGGCTTTGGAAAAAGAAAACCGCGCCATCTTTCCGCTAATATGATCGCTGGAGTGCAGCTTCAATTCAGTAAAAAACTTCAGGTAAAAGAGTCCCGCCTCCCGTGAAGTCATAGAGGAAAGAGGTGCAATAGCGATTGGTGGAGCTGAGGGAGCCGTCTTTAAGACTTCTTCGCTTACACGCGCATCAAAGCTTTGACAATTACACAGGGCGAATAAAAAGGGAGGCACAGCTTCAAGAGGCAGTAAGTTGTCTTCTGGTTTTGCATGAGCAAAAAGGATCATGCAGTTGAATGCAAAATCATTCAAGGTGAGTTCTGCGGGAATGCGAACATGTAATGGAGCATTCCCAACCATCTGTAATTCACTTCGTTGCAGGCTCCGGTATAACCGCACGGTGAATTCGTGCTCCCAGCCTTGCGTGTTCCCTGTTGCATCGACCAGCAAAATTCGCGGAGAGCCAGGAATGGTGATTGAACTCCACATGGTCGGATGCTAACACAAACAAATCCCAGAATGCGCAGGATATACTTGTAAGGAAATGAAAACGGAAACAATATAC
>JBKKAT010000913.1:0-5281 GCA_046714535.1 Acidobacteriota bacterium
GAGCTAGAGTGATTGTGGTCGATCCACGACTCACTCCGATTGCGCGCACCTGTGATCTCTTTCTTCCGATAAAACCGGGCCGTGACGTTGCGCTGTTTTGCGGCATTCTTCATCTGATGATTGAAAAGGATTGGATCGACCATGAATTTGTTAAAAACCACACCGTGGGATTCGATCAAGTCGCGGAGAGCGTGAAATCATGGACACCTCAACGAACCGCTGAAGTTACTGGAATCACCGAAAAAGCAATTCGCCAGGCAGCGGAGCTATGGGGGACGGCGAAAACCAGCTTCCTATTGCACGCGCGTGGGATCGAACATCACACTCATGGTGTTCAAAATGTTCTGGGCGCCATCAATATTGTTCTTGCCTCCGGAAGAATCGGAAGAGAATTCTGCGGTTACGCAACAATCACCGGTCAGGGAAACGGTCAGGGAGGCCGCGAGCATGGACAAAAAGCGGAGCAGCTTCCGGGTGCTCGTGACATTTCCAATCCGGAGCATCGCGCTTACATTGCAGAGGTCTGGGGAATTCAACCGGATGAGATCCCTGGACCTGGAGTCGATTGCTACGAAATGTTCCGCAAAATCGAAACAGGCGAGATTCGTGGTCTGTTGAGTATCTGCTTCAATCCGGTCGTTTCGCTTCCGGACAATCAATTCATTCGCCGGATGCTTGAAAAACTGGAATTTTATGTGTCGATCGATTTCTTCTTGAATGAAACCGCGCGCTATGCAGATGTAATCTTACCGGGTTCCTTGCACGAGGAAGACGAAGGAGTCGTCGCTACAGTAGAAGGACGCGTCATTAAGATCAATCAAGCAATTCATCCTCCTGGAAATGCGCGTCAGGACTGGAAGATCATCCAAGACATTGCGACTGCGACCGGACGTCCGCATGGTTTCACGTTCCGGAACCCGAAAGAAATCTTTGAAGAACTACGGCGCGCATCGAAAGGAGGAATCGCAGACTACTCAGGCATCACTTACGAAAAGATTGAAAAGCAGTATGGTGTGTTCTGGCCCTGTCCCAGTGAAGATCATGCCGGCACTCCAAGACTCTTTCAAAACGAATCTTGGAATCCCGTGGCCCGTGGAAACGGACCCTTCTACTTTCCTGATGGCAAGGCGCGCTTCAATCCGGTGGATTATTCGCCGCCTGCTGAAGACGTGGATCAGGAATATCCGCTCATGCTTACAACGGGTCGCGTGGTGAGTCAATTCCTGTCCGGGACACAAACAAGACGCATCGGGCCGTTGATGGATCACTATCCGGAACCGAGAATCGAGATTCATCCGCGGCTTGCTGAACAGCTTGGAATCCGCGATGGAGATTGGGCAACAGCAGAAACCAGAAGAGGAAGTTGTACTCTTCGCGCACAAGTTCTAAAGACTATACGCCCGGACACGATCTTCATTCCCTATCATTGGCCGGGCCCCAAAAGCCCGAATCAATTGACAATTGCGGCCCAGGATCCCATTTCAAAAATCCCTGAATACAAAGTTTGCGCGGTGAGGTTGCGTAAATCGGAAGGATCACCCGAATACGTTTCGTATTTAGCTCCAGAACAATAGAGGTGAACAATGGCTGTTTCGGAATCGATGGAATTCTTCATAGATCCCGCCCGCTGCATCGGCTGTCAGGCGTGCGTCCAGGCGTGCACTGAGTGTGACACTCATAAAGGATATTCGATGATCCAGTTGGATTATGTGGATCGAGCTAATTCTCCACAGACCGTACCTGTGGTTTGCATGCATTGCGATTCACCCACATGCGCTGAGGTCTGTCCGGCCGATGCGATCAAACGAACTGCCGATGGAGTTGTGCAGTCCGCGCGCAAACCAAGATGCATTGCTTGCAATAACTGCGTTCTGGCCTGTCCCTTTGGAATTCCAAAGATGAATACAGGAATGAAGCTGATGATGAAATGTGATTTGTGTTATGACCGCACTTCAGTTGGAAAAAAGCCGATGAGCGCCAGCGTTTGCCCGAGCCAGGCTCTGTTTTTTGGAACGCGCGAAGAGATAGAAAAATTAAGGCCAAGCTCGAAACCGATCAATCATTTTCAATTCGGTAATCAGACGATTGCAACGAAAGTGAACATGATGATTCCGAAACGTGCCGGCATAGAGCATCTTGATGTCGTGTCCACTTTGAACGAGCCTCCGGTCGAAAACAATTCAGAAGAAGATCTTTTGCTTGCTGCAATGGAGGAATCGAAATGAGAGTCCATCCGGAAGGAGTGACCATACCTCCCGATGGAAAATCGCAGGAACAACAACCGAAATGGCGGCAGGATTTTCCGATCGATATTCCCCAGGATGAATATATTTCGCGCCGCGATTTTGCAAAGTTTATGGTCCTTATCAGTTCCTCCTTTGTGGCGGGGCAGTTCTGGATTCTGTTCCAAAACTTCTTTCGGCGCATGCGCAATCAAGCGCCACTACTAGAGATTGCGCGTGTTTCAGACATTCCGGTGTCAGGGTTCCGTATCTTCGAATATCCTGAAAAGCACAATCCCTGCGTTCTTGTGCGCACTGCCGATGGTGAATTCTCCGCTTACAGTCAAAGATGCACTCACCTGTCCTCTCCCGTCATTCCTGAAATGGCTCAAGCGCACTTTCGTTGTCCCTGTCACGAGGGATATTTCGATTTGCGTTCCGGTGCTCCGCTGGCCGGCCCCCCACGACGCGCTCTTACGAGAGTGCGTTTAGAAAGGAAAGGAGATCGAATCTACGCAGCAGCAGTGGATCAACCTGTATGAAAGTGTCACGTTTCATTCGCAGCCAGCGTTCCACGATCATCTCGGGAATTCTTTCAATCGTTCTTATTGTTGTCGTCCTTCAACTCTGGCTGTTTACGGCAACTATGGACGCCTATCTTCGTGGAGAAGAAACGATCCTGTTTCCAGCCGCTTTAGCAAGCCTTGGGTGTTTTCTCTTGAACATCGGCTTACTCCGATATCTGTACGGCCTGGAAAAATGAATTCCGTGACGCAGCAAGAAGTCATCACGCAATCTCGTTTCAAGAAATCGGTGGAGACCTTTTATCCTGGTTACTTTGCCTTAATCATGGCAACCGGCATCCTTTCGATCTCCTGTCACTTTCTGGGGTTCCGTCCTTTTGACATTGTTCTCTTTTATCTCAACTGCGCTACGTATGTCATTGTTTGGATTCTGACGCTCCTTCGTCTGTTCTTTTACAGAAAGCCATTCTGGGGAGATCTTACCAGCCACTTGAAAGGTCCCACTTTTTTTACGGCCATTGCGGCAACCAGCATTCTGGGAAGTCAATTTTCTCTTCTCACAAACAATCGAGTGTTGCCATTATGTCTCTGGGTATTCGCCGTCATTCTGTGGGTTGCTCTCATATATCTCTTCTTTCTGGCAGTCACTGTGAAGGAACCAAAGCCGAGTTTGGAGCTAGGACTGAGCGGGGCATGGCTCATTCTGGTTGTGTCGACCCAATCGATTTCAGTCCTTGCGTCGCTCGTTTCGCCGGAAATACCGGGCATCCTGTTTTTCGGGCTCTGCATGTTCCTTCTTGGGAGCATGCTTTACTTCCCGCTGTTTACACTCATTATTTTTCGTTGGACTTTTTTCGCGATGTCAGCGGTTCATCTGTCGCCTCCTTACTGGATCAACATGGGCGCCATCGCTATCACGACGCTCGCGGGAAGTCGTCTGATTCTCAGCTCTTCGCGATGGGCGTTACTGGAGCAGCTTCTTCCCTTCCTTACCGGTTTCACACTTCTATTTTGGGTCACTGCGACGTGGTGGATTCCTCTTTTGCTTCTGGTCGGCGCATGGAGACATCTCTATAAGCGGTACCCGATTCAATATGACCCTCAATACTGGGGAATGGTGTTTCCGCTCGGTATGTACACAACCGCAACGTTCATCTTAGGCAAAGCAATGGATGTACCTTTTACAGTGGTGATCGCTTCCAAGTTTATCTATGTTGCGATTCTTGCATGGGCCTTGAGCTTCATTGGTCTGTTGAACTCCTTATCGCGTCTTTTTTTTCAGCGAGTCACAAATCGATAAGCAGCGATCTGGAAGGTTCGAACAGGCATGTCGAATCAATTCAATCAACGCATCTCGGCCAGCGTTCTTCAATTCGCATGTTTTCCCAGGTGATCGAAGTTATTCTAGCTGCGTGCGATCGAGTTCCACATCCTTCCAGGAGGCTGGATCTTCAATCGGTTCAAGATGCGTTGTTATCGTCAATCTTTGAAGTTTAGCACGCAAGTCCGCTTCGATCCGTTCAAGCAGATCATGACCGCGTTGTACGCTCCAGTCTCCAGGGACAAGAATATGGACAGACACAAAGCGGCGAGATGCTGCGCTTCGTGTGCGAAGAGCATGATAATCAATTCCATCCGTCTCCCGATATTGATCCAAAACACGCTTGATCGCCTCTGTTTCTTCAACAGGAAGAGCCGCATCCATTAACCCAAGCACGGAGTTGTTGAACGAGGCGAAAACCCGATCGCACGATGTTAGCGGCTACCAACAACGCTATGATCGGATCCAGCCGATCCCAACCTGTAGCTCGAGTTGCAATCACTCCAATGATGACACCCGCAGACGTCCAGACATCTGTCATCAAATGATGAGCGTCTGCAGTTAAAGTAATTGAGTTGTTATCTTTACCAACCCTGAATAGAATTCGCGACACTGAAAAATTGATAACAGAGGCAATTACTGCAATCGTAATTCCCACCCCTACGTCTTTCAGTGGCTGTGGATGCATCCACCGGCTAACGGCTGTTATGCCGATTAAAACTGCAGCTAGAACGATCATGGAACCTTCAAACACGCTGGAAAAGTATTCAGCTTTATCATGACCGTACTGGTGGTCTTCGTCCGCAGGACGTTCAGCGATCTTCAACATCCATAAGGCCAGGATTGCTGCTACCAGATTCACAATCGATTCAAGAGCATCGGACAGCAACCCGACGGATTGCGTAACAATGTACGCTCCTGTTTTTAAAGCGATTGTTAGAATGGCAGCAGCAATAGATAGCCAGGCAAATTTTGTAAGCGATCTTTGTTTCATTCGTGCATTCAGTAAGGATCGGATCGACGCGACAATTGAATCGCCAGGAACGCAATCACAGTTTACATTTTCTCATGGCTTCATAGGGACTCGCCCCACTCGCTCCATGGTTCGAGAGTGCAACTGCTCCAAACGGGAATATACCATCGATAAGATCAGAATCTAGGGCAATGACTTCTCATAGGGAATTGCTTTTTCTCAAGCGACTGCCGGTAAAGAC
>JBKKAT010000914.1:0-2604 GCA_046714535.1 Acidobacteriota bacterium
GTGTTACATCGCGAAATCGACCGGAGCGTCTCAAAAACGATGGAGCTCCCGCAGAAAGTCATGCCCTGTTGATCCTGATAATTACCCGCTTCAAAAGCACTGTGCGCCCGTCCGTCAAAGTCAGTCAAAGCGATTTCCGCAGAGTTAACGAATCGACTGAATTCAATATTACGAATTCCGATGAGATCGCTAGCCGTAAGCAGAAGCCACCAATGCAGCAGGGCGGAAGACGCTTCGTCGATTTCAGGGAATCGAGTGTCTGCGATTCTAACGAGCGTTCGTCCAAATAGTTCATCGGGGATTGAATCATCAGGATGAGAAGTGGCAAGCTCGTCTTCCAGTCCTCCCCCCAATAACACGCGGACCAGTATTCTTTGAGTCGAGGTGATCGAGTCAGACTGTCCACGCCCACGTGCACGCGCTATAAGCTCGACCACTTCGGGAAAGTCGTTACTGTTCATTAATCCGGCCAAAATTTCCTGTCGATTCATGATATCTACCCCCTCAAGCATCATTGCATTTATGCAAGGATCGGCATACTCTGTGATCGGAGCAGTCTAGTCTGCATATAACGGAAAAACGTAGTTTCTGCTGAAACAGATCTGCGATTTGGCAAAAATGATCACTTGGTCTTTGCTATTTTGGTGGTGCTTGCAACTCGCGGCCACACCTCGGACACTTAAGGCCCTTTATTTCAAAGACCCCTGGCGATTTTGTACACATGTAGCAAACCCACAATTCCTCTTTTGAACATCGATACATTTTTGAAGGCAAGTCTTGCTTGCCACAAAAGGCGCACTTCACATTGACCGTGGACATTTTTCCCCCTGTGCCTTGCAAATGTAGAGCAATTTTATCACAAGGAGCACCGCAACTCGCCTCCGAATCCATCACTGTCAGTGCCACAACGCCGCAGCAACAGCAAGTCGACGCTTCAATGTTTATATCCTGCTAATCACTCTTCACTAATGTTTGCGCTCGATCTACCTATCGGAAGATCCATCGGAAAATGCATGTCCTCAGAATCTTGACGAACAGATGGACGGCGATTCCAAGAAGCAGGATTAGTTTTACTGTGGCCTTCTCCCAATAATCAAATAACAATCGTTGTCCGCCTCACGGCTTGCAGCATCAGTTGAAGAATTTACACCTTCTTCCCGAATAATAAATCGTAATCGCGTAAGAAATTCTCGAGTAGCCATGTCGATTGAAATGTATAAATCCTGATCCCGAACGGAAAAAGGAAGGACCGTCCGGCGCTCATGCTTTGGGAAGTAACTGCTGACGGCAGGCTGGTATGAGTTCAGTCTCGCAGTCGCAACAGTTACTGCTTCTATATGCAGGTATGAACTCAGCACGGCACTTCGGACAGATCCGTATAACAGTGTCATACGGAGTCTGTAGATGGGCTTTCAATGTACGAACTAATGCAAAGAATGAGCTCTTCAAGGCTGCTTCTCGTTTGCGAATTTCATCTGTCGATCCTAAATCGTCTCCCTCAAGCATCCTGCTTACTTTGAATCATTCGTCAGTTGCTACAGCAAGAGAACGTAATCAACCGAGATGACTCTTCGTATTTCAGTTAGAAGTTATCTATCTTCCGATGACCTTCAGAATGCTAAACTCAACGCGGTCGTCACCGATGTAGAGATTAAGGCCTGACAATGAACCCGTTGGACGACTAAAAATAAACTGGAATGACCCGGGTCGCAATTGGTACGCTTCTGGGCTGCCCCGTCCCAATGCATTCATGAGAGGATCGTTTGTTCCACGTTGTAAACCATCGCCTCTCAACAGAGGATAATTTTTCCCGAGCGAATCATTCAGATAGATAAACGTCGGATGAGTGTAACTGTATGGAAATTCGTTCGCAAGATACATATGGAGTCTTAGTTCTATTCCAGTTATTTCAACACTGCGTATTTCTAGGTTATGCGGATGGTCCTTCGAATAACGGGAATTGCGTGACACATCAAATCCATATCTGTCCGCATGGAAATGCGCACTTTCTACCTCGTATCTGCCGGGAACTAGCAATTCGAAGCTCCGTAGGACACTGCTGTCACTAACTGTTTTGTTTTCTTCATTTATCCCGCCATATGTCGGGTCTGAGTTGCCAGATGATTCCAGCATTGATCCGACGTTAACATCCTTGTTAATTACCACACGCGCTGCAGAAAAAACTTGACCTGATTCTGTGGAAATCAGTCGTACATTGACTCCAACTCCTTCCGCCATTTCGACGGCCGTACCTGTAACGATTGCTTGAACTCCTGTAAGTTTTCCGATCGTTTTTACTGTTTCTGGCAAAAGAGCTCCAGTTTCGCCAAGCTTGTGTTCCTTTAATACCTGATCTAAAAGTGCACGCTCGTACACCTCGAACTTCGTGCTTTCGAATAATTCAGTAGTCAACGATTCTGCAATGTAGTCGCAAAATACATTCGTCTTTCCCCTTGAGTCCACGAAGCTCATGATAGCTATCTTTGTTTTATTTGCCTGGATCATAGTTCCGGTTATTTTCCTTCCGATCGTCACTATTCCTTCTTCGAGTGGTACACCCAGCTGTCCAGAGGCAAAGGTTGGAATCGTAACGAAGAGCAGGAC
>JBKKAT010000915.1:0-3491 GCA_046714535.1 Acidobacteriota bacterium
TGCTCCAGGATGTAGCGGGCCCTGGGATAACGTTTTGCCTCTTTTCGCCAGAGATAGTTTAGTTTGAAGAGCGGGCCTTCCTTATTTGCATTCCGCATCAACAAACGCTCCATCAGCCATGCATCACTGAAATTATTCAACAGATATCGATCGGAATAGTATGCCAGTGTGCCGATTTCTCCCGCCATGATGAATGTGGCTGAAGCATCGGTGTTCAGGCGCACCCACTCACCAACTGCTTTGTACTGATCATGAGTTGCCCAGTTCGTGTGTATGGGAGCCTCACGGAAGGGCAGTTCTTGCGAAGTGATCAGCCATAGCAAACCCGATACGGGCAAAATCAAAAGGAACCAACGTATTCTTCGACGATTCCCAAAAAAACAAGCAATCCCTATACTGCCCGCAAATGCACAACCCAATGCGACAGAAGCATAGTACCAATGGTAGGGTGGAACTTTCAGCGCTGAGTACGCCATATAGTGGATGACGCTGTAGACAATGCTGATCAGCACCAATTGACGGGCTGATTGGTTTGAACTTCCAAAGGCAAGAAACGCAAAGGGCAGTAGCAGCATTGAGAAAAGGGTCTCATAGGGAAACTTCGCGAAGTACAAATGCAGAAGCCCCGAACCGAACGAGACATCGCCATACCATGCCTGTTGATTTGTTTTGATGATCAACGTGTCCGGCAAAAAGGAACCAAGTTGGAACCAGGAGTAAAGGTGCCATGGCAAAAGAGTCACGACATAAAAAACGACAAACAATAATTTCGTTTTTGTTGTAATAGGATGACGAAAGAGCAAAATCGACAAAATCAAAAACAGCAGAAAACCATCAGGGCGGGCCAAAGTTAGTAACCCCAGACTCCCTGCCAGCAAATACCATCGCTGAAAGAAAAACAGCGAGACAGAAGTTACGAAGAGGACCACAAACAGGATGGTTTCCATCCCGAGACAGGATAACAACAGCGGATTTGCAGCGACTGCTATGAACAAAAAAATCCCCCCAAAAGAATTTCCAAAAAGCTTCAGCGAAAGATGCCGAAGAACAATCAATAAGGAGAAGAGCAGGCCGGTTGTCAGCCAGACCGCCGAAGTTACAACCGAGCCGGTGATCAGAGTGAAAGCCGCGAGAGCTAAAACATTGAGAGGCGATGTTGCTGTATTTGTAGTCTGGTCGGCAAAAAATCCCCAGCTTCCATAGCGAACGAGTGTGTCAGCGTATTTAAACTGGATGAAAGCATCATCGATAAAAGTCGAACGGAACGCATCGACATAGCAGTAGAGAAGGAATGCAAATGGGATTAGCAGGAGCTCAAAACGGAGCGCAGGCCTCCTGCCTGCATTTGAGACCGCGGTCACGATCTGATTTTTTCCAGCTCCTGCTGAACGGAACTGTTTTGCGCAGGGGAACCGGAAAGAGGGGTCATTACAGCTTTTTCCAGGTCTTGACGCATGTCGGACACCGACCTGTAACGCCTCGCAGGATCTTTTTGCAGAGCATGCAGTATCACGCGCTCAACGGCTTCACTCAGCTGTGGGTTGAGTTGTCTGGGTAACGGTGGATCTTCCTTCATCTGCTTGAATCCGACTGCGATTGCAGAATCTCCGGTAAAAGGAACTCTTCCGGTAAACAACTCATAAAGAATGATTCCGAGCGAATAGATATCAGAGCGCTCATCCACTTTCTGTCCGGAAACCTGTTCGGGGGACATGTATTCCGGGGTGCCCATGATCAGACCGGTGGCGGTCATTCCTTCCATATGAGAAGTTCGGGCAAGCCCGAAATCGATAATCTTGATCTGATTCCCGTGAATAATGACATTTTGCGTTTTTAAATCCCGGTGAATGACACCTTGCCGGTGAGCTGCTTCGAGACCGTCGCAAATCTGGTTTGCGATGTTGTACGCTTGCATCTGCGAGAGCGCTCCCGTGCGTTTGACGTGCTCCTTCAGATTTGTCCCTGGAAAATACTCCATTGACACATAGTGCAATCCGTTTATTTCCGCAATATCGTGGATTCGGATTACATTGGAATGAGTGACGCGTCTGGCTGCCGAAACTTCTCTTTTTAAACGCTCCAGCGCCTGGTCATCATTGCTGAGTAAAGGAGAGAGAATCTTGATCGCCACTTGTTCATTGAGTTGTTTGTCATGAGCCTGGAATACGATGCCCATTCCGCCGCGACCGAGCTCTTTCAACACCTGATAGCGTCCTTCTAATGCTGTAGCGACGTTCATGAAAGTGGTCGGCATCTGGGAGTTGCCGGTGGAATCGGGCAACGTGGAGATCTTACCGGATGAAGCCGTTTTTTCCAGCTGGTAATTGATTTCCGTATCCAGGCGGCAGATTAACGCTTCGAGGTTCTCCACCCGGTCCCGCAGTTTCTTGACTTCAGCGGTCTGAGCCGGATCAAGGGCAGTATTTTTGATCGTTTCCCGCGCCATTTCCTGACGAAAACGGAAATACTTCGGGATCAAAATCCAGGCAGTCACACCAAGAATTCCAAATAAAGGGACAAGGATACTTTCCATCAACCACTAATCATAACAGCATCTCAAAACTGATTCTACTCGCCGGTCCACGAGCAGGATCCCCTGTCTTTGAGGCAGATTATTGTAGTATTACAAATTGCTTACGTGTTGTTGACATACTATTCGTAAAATGATAACGTTCATCTGACATTTGTAGTACGTAGATTTGGTTCACTTATTTTTTCGTTTCTGATTGGGGGGAAAACAATCAGAACGTGGATAAGAAAACATCACAATGAGCAAGCAAGAGTTGATTGCCAGCGTTGCCCAGAAGGCCAAACTTTCCAAAGCCGTTGCCGCAAAAGCGGTAGACTCGCTCTTCAAAGGGATTAGAGACTCCTTAATAAGAGGGAAGAGCGTGGGGTTTGTTGGTTTTGGAACTTTTCTGGTGTCGAAGAGATCGGCGCGAAGGGGAATCAATCCCAGAACGAAGCAACCGATCCAGATACCGGCAAGAAAAGTTCCACGATTTCGTGCGGGGAAAGCGTTGAAGGCAGCAGTTCGCCGGGCAAGATAAGAGCGGCAAAACATTCGATATCCGCTGCGGGCGGATAAGGAGGTTTTCCAAATTGAGGCCTAAAGTCGTCAAGCAGGGGGAAAAGCGTTACATGCTTACGGATCTTGAAATGAAGTTGATGAACAAGATCTGGGCAGTTCGGGGAGAAGTCACAGTGTCGGATGTGCATTACGAAATGCTGGCGGAAAGACGAATCGCCTACACAACCGTAAAAACCGTTATGGACCGTCTGGTGCTCAAAAAAATCCTGGCGCGCCGCGATAAACAAGGCACTTACCATTACAAAGCACTGGTAGATGCAAAAACCGTGGCCGATTACTGGAAGAAGTACATTCAGGAAAACATCGCAGGCGGAACGCTCAAAAAGAAGTCTTGATTAGTAGGAGTATATTAGAGTATATTTAATAGTAGCCCTTTTCATCAGTCGAAAAACCTAGCAAG
>JBKKAT010000916.1:0-3377 GCA_046714535.1 Acidobacteriota bacterium
CTCTCCACGTCCGTGATCAACATGGGGCAGCCGAGAGAGGAATAGTGTTCCAGCAAAATCATAGCGACTTGACGGTTGGGCGCGCCGATGACAACTCTGTCAGGTTGAAGTGTGTCATGAATTGCCGAACCCTCACGAAGAAATTCGGGATTCGATACAACGTCAAATTTGACGCTATCCTTCTTGAACCGCTCAATGATATTCCTTACAAGATTGCCTGTCCCCACAGGGACTGTGCTCTTATTTACAATGACCTTATATCTGTCGATCGAATGGCCTATTCCTTCGGCAACTTTTTCTACCTGCGATAAATCGGTCTCACCATTTTCTTTCGGAGGCGTACCGACCGCAATGAAAAGAACATCTGATTTTCTCACCGCATCCGGAAGATCCGTGGTGAACGAAAGACGTTTTTCGTCCAGGTTTCTTCGCACCATTTCTTCCAACCCTGGTTCGTATATAGGAACTTTACCGTGAGATAAATTGCGAATTCTGGTCTTTATTTTGTCCACGCAGATCACGTCATTTCCCATATCCGCAAAGACTGAGCCGGTAACCAGCCCGACATAACCTGTTCCGATGACCGAAATATTCACTTAATTCTCCATGTTTCCCGGACCGCGTTTCTATAAGTCGCTGTGGGAAAGACCCCGCACCAGAGTCAGCCACATAATTTTAAGATCCAGTGCCAGGGACCAGTTTTCAATATAGTAAAGATCGTGTTCAATTCGTTTCTCAATACTGGTATTGCCGCGCCAGCCATTGACCTGAGCCCAGCCGGTAATTCCGGAACGCACCTTATGACGGAGCATGTACTGAGGAATTTGTTCTTTGAAATAATAGACAAAAAAAGGCCGTTCTGGACGCGGACCGACAAGACTCATGTCTCCTTTTAAAACGTTCCAAAATTGTGGCCATTCATCAATATAAAACTTCCGTAGAAATCTTCCACCTGCCGTGATTCTCGGATCGTTTTTCTGAGACATAACAGGACCGGTTTGGGATTCGGCATCTACAGCCATTGTGCGAAACTTGTACATCACAAAAAATTTTCCATCGAGTCCCATTCTTTCCTGTTTGAAAAAGATCGGCCCGGCAGAGCGCAACTTTACAAGCAATATGATCAATGGGAACAGGACTGCAGCCACCAACAAGCCGGCGCCGGAGCACAAAATATCCATGATCCGTTTGAAGAAGGAATTCAAACCCCGCAAAGGCAGATCGCTGAGGTTGATGATGGGAACCCCATCCAGGTCCTCGATGCCCGCTCGAATAGCGACATATTCCAGAATATCGGGAACAATCTTGATGTCGACCATTTCATTGCGGGTGGAGTGCAGAATCTGCATCATCGTGTCGTGCGCTTTTAACGGCAGCGCCAGAATGAGGCAATCGATTTTCAGTTGATCGACCATCACCGAGACTTCGGGACACTTTCCGATTACTGGATATCCTGCGACCACCGTCTTGTTCGGGTCGTCATCGATAAATCCGATCACGTCATAACCAAGTTCTTCATGTTCCCGAATTTTTCGCGCAACAGTCTCCCCCAGGCTTCCCGCTCCGGCAATCAAGACTTTCTTGATGTTGTAACCACGACGCCGCATTTCTTCCAACACACGGCGGATGGCGCCACGAGCAAGGAGAATCCCTGCTATATCGAGCACCATGAAGTACAAAAACAGTATGCGGGCGGGTTCCAGGGCTGGCTCCCCTTCCGGCCCTCTCTGATGATAAACGCGATAGTAGAGAAGCGCTCCCCACACGATTGCAGTTGAAATGCCAACAGAGGCGGTTACGGAGAAGAATTCGTCGATGTAGGATCGTGCACGCCGAATCTGATAAAGTCCATGAAAATAGAAAATGATCGGCCAGACCCCGAGGAGCAAAGGCAACACATTCAGGTACTGTTGAAAGGGAGGAATACCGTAACGGACCGGAATAATGTCGGCAAAGAAACGCAGGTAATACGCGAGTAGAAATGCGGCCGTCGTCGCGAGAAGATCACCGCACAGATAAACCAGTTGTAGTACGTTACTTTTTCTGGAAACCATTTTTTGAAGGAGCTTGTTCCGGAATCAGCCTCTGAAATTCATCCTTGAATCGCGCGGGGGAAAAGCGCAGGGCCGTCTCGCGCATAACCGATTTATTAAAGCTTATCGACTCCGTCTTGTCAACTGCTGCCTGAAGCGAAGGTACGCTTAACTCATTGAAAAATATACCAGTTTCCTCATCCCGTACTGTTTCCTGAGCGCCACCGCGCGCTAGAGCCACAACCGGACAGTGACAGGCCAGAGCCTCCACAACATTAATCCCGAAATCCTCTTCTCCTGGTTGAATCAGAGCAGCAGCTCTTCTGTAGAGTTCCCGAAGCTCCTGCGCTTCAATGCGGCCAAGAAACTGAATATTCGGTTGCGCCATTCCTTTTAGTCGTTTGTACTCCGGACCGGTTCCGACGATAACGAGCGATCGTCCGTTGCGATTGAAGGTATCTATGGCAACATCGATCCTCTTGTACGGAACGAGCGCGGAAACAATCAGATAGAATGAGGCACGATCCGTCGCCGCTGGTGTAAAGAAAAGAACATCAACCGGAGGATAAATCACGCGGGATTCCCGGCCATAAAATTTTCGAATTCTATC
The DNA here is from genome assembly GCA_046714535.1 of Acidobacteriota bacterium. GTDB lineage: Bacteria > Acidobacteriota > HRBIN11 > JAKEFK01 > JAKEFK01 > JAKEFK01. The sequence continues at coordinate 2,644 of JBKKAT010000916.1, forward strand.
GGCGACCGTTTTGGAATTTGCAATGAACTGGTCGACCCGCTGATTGCTCGAAACATCCCACTCACACAAGTAGTCTCTCACCGCCGGCAGGGCAATCCGTTTCAGCAAACCCACTCTATGATCACCAAAATAGTCGTCGTAGTGGCTCCAGATGTAGCGCATCGGTGTGTGGCAGTAAGAAATATGAAAGGCCGAGGGGGCAGGAATGACTCCTTTGGCAACGCAATGACTGCTGCTGATGATCAGATCGTAGTTTTGCAGCTGAAACCGCTCAATCGCCCTCGGAAACAAAGGGAGGTAATTTCTGTATTGATTCTTCACAAAAGGAAGATGTTGCAAAAAGGACGTACGTACGGTGTGAGATTCAATAATCGATGATACCGAGCCGCGATTATGAAGGAGAGTGTAAATGGGGGCCGCCGGAAACAACTCGCAAAATGCTTCCAGTACTTTTTCGCCACCGCGCATTCCGGTCAGCCAGTCGTGAATAATCGCTACTCTCATAGATTTATTGCATATTGCATAAAAGCCACCAGAAATATTTTTTGCAATATGCAATATGCAATTTGCATTAATCTTCTCTGTTCCATTCCTGTAAAAGTTGGCGCGGAGATTCGTCGGTTGCAAACCTTTTTGCCCGCTCGAAACCCAAACTGATCAGGGCTTTTCTCCTTTAGCCATCCGCTAACAATAGTTGCATTTTTGATAACAGGTCTTCGGCGTTCCACCGTTCG
>JBKKAT010000917.1:0-3523 GCA_046714535.1 Acidobacteriota bacterium
AGCTTACGATACGGGGATGAGATCATTCGGGGAAAACAGAATTCAGGAAGCGATCCCAAAAATCGAAGCTTTACCGCCGGACATTGAATGGCATTTCATCGGGCACTTGCAGAGTAACAAAGTCCGGGATGCGGTCCGCTACTTCTCCTGGATCCAATCCGTTGATTCTTCCCGTCTGCTCCATCGGATCGATCAAGAGGCATCAAAACAACAAAAACAAATCTCGATCCTGTTCGAAATCAACCTGGGTGGTGAAGAGACGAAACATGGTTTGCCTCCGGCGCAATTGAACGAAGTCCTGGATGCGAGTGTGAATCTGCGTCATGTCAACATCCGCGGGCTGATGGCGATCCCGCCGTTTCTTGAGAATCCGGATGAGGTCCGGCCCTACTTTATACGTCTGAAAGAACTCGCTTCCACGCACCCGGCGATGACGGAGCTGTCCATGGGAATGTCGCATGACTATGTTGTTGCGATAGAGGAAGGCGCAACGATCGTCAGAATCGGCACAGCCCTCTTCGGGGAACGAGGCTAGGCGTCCGTACCATTTTTTTACGGATGCTATAATACGACTATGCTAATATTACTGAATGTCCTTCGGGCACTCGCATACATACTGAACTCGATCATTACGCTTTATCTTGTGGTTCTTTTTGCGAGAGTGGTTTTATCCTGGATTCGTTTGCCATACAACCCGATTGTTGTGGCCATCTATAAAATTACCGAACCGGTGCTCAGTCCGATCCGCAGGAGGCTCCCCATGACCTGGGGTATCGATTTTAGTCCGATGATTTTGTTCTTGCTCTTGTTCGCCATTCGAATCGTGGTTGTCGATAGCATCATGGATTATGTCCAGTTGTATCGCGGGAGGTATTTGCAACAATGAAAATCTCATCGATCGACATCCAGCGTCAAAAATTTCAAGTGAAGTTTAAGGGCTACGATCAGGAAGAGGTCAGAAATTTTCTGATCACGGTAGCGGAACAGATCGAAGAGCTCAGCCGCGAAAATGAAATCTTCAAACAGGAAATTGACAGACTCCGCGAGATCTTAAGCGACTACGAAGATAAGGACCGGATACTCAAGAACACACTGGTTACGGCTCAAAAAACCAGCGAGGCCATGCTGGCCAATACGAAAAAAGAAGGGGACCTGATTGTCAAAGAGGCGGAGTTCAAAGCCATGAAACTGATGGAACACGCTCAAAGCCAGGTCCTTAAAATTCAGAAGGACATGATGGACCTGAAGCTGCAGCGCAAAGCGCTTCAAGACAAAATCCAGACATCCATTCAGATCATGCAAAAGATACTGGAATATCAGAAAGAAGAAGAAAAGTCGGCTGAAAAAATCATGTACTATGGCAAAGCCCAGGAAGGCGGCCCAAAACAATCTTGAGTCACCTCACTCTACAGTGATTGTGATTCGTGCCGTACCCCGTTCCTCCAAAATTTCCATTACCCGGGAAAATACAAATCAATTCAAAATCCGCCTGACATCAGCTCCGGTAGACGGTGCTGGGAATGCACAACTGATAAAAGTGCTGTCTGAAAAGCTTTCCTTGCCGGCCCAAAATGTTCATCTGATCTCCGGTGAGACCGGGCGTTTGAAACGTTTGAAAATTGAAGGATTGTCCCTGGACAAGATCATTCAGCTTCTGGCAGAAAAATGATTCTGATTTACAGCGCGGCGCAGTTGGTAACACCTCTTTCCGACGGAAGTTTCTCGATCATAGAGAATGGGGCGGTCGTCAGCGAAAAAGACAAGATTCTCTTTGTCGGCTCTACGAGCGAAGCGTTCTCTTCGTATTCGAATTTGGAAAAAATCGACGCCACAGGCAAAGTCCTGCTTCCCGGATTCGTTGATCCCCATACGCATCTGGTATTTGGCGGAGACCGTTGCCATGAATTTCTCATGAGACTTCGCGGCGCAACCTATCAGGAAATTGCGGCTGCCGGAGGTGGAATTAAACACACAGTCAGGGCTACACAGGAAACTCCGGAAGAGATTCTTGTCGAAAATAGCATTCGTCATCTTGAAACGATGATGCAATACGGAACAACAACGGTAGAAGTGAAATCCGGATATGGACTCAACTGGGAAGCCGAGCAAAAAATACTTTCGGTGATCCGGCAAATTTCCACGCAGTCCGTTCAGGATGTTGTTGCGACTTTCCTGGGCGCTCATGATTTCCCGCCGGAGAAAACCAGAGCAGAATATATTCAAGAAATTCTTACACAAATGCTGCCTGCGGTCGCAGAAAAACGGATCGCGACTTTCTGCGACGTATTTTGCGACCAGGGTTATTACTCCATTGAAGAAGCGCGCGAAATCAGTCTGAAGGCGAGATCGCTCGGAATGAAAATCAAACTCCATGTGGATGAGCTGGCGGATGTAAACGGCGCAGCTCTGGCCGCAGAGTTGAATGCAGTCTCGGCCGATCATCTCATCCTGGCGAACGACCAGGGCATAGCAAAAATGGCGGAAGCCGGCGTGATTGGTGTGTTGCTACCCGGGACCTCTTTCGCCTTACGAGTGAAACAGCACGCACCGGCGCGACGCATGATCGAAGCAGGAGTGCGGATTGCACTGGCTACCGATTTCAATCCGGGCACTTGCTTTTCTCACTCAATGCAGTATGTTTTGCAGCTTGCTTCTTTGTTGTACGGATTAAGTCCGGAAGAAGCGCTGACGGCAGCAACTCTTCATGCGGCTGCGGCCATTGACATGGAACATAAAGTCGGGTCGCTGGAACGGGGCAAACAAATGGATTGTTTGATCTTTGATGTTCCGCATTACGGATATCTCTTCTATAATCTAGGAGTCAATCGGCTGGAAACGGTCATCAAAAAGGGGGAAATCTCTTGGAACAGAAACCGAAGTTAGATCCAACTCAACTTGCATCATGGACAATCTCAGATTTCCTCAGAAAGCTTGCTTCAGAAGATCCAGTTCCGGGTGGCGGCTCCGCATCGGCGCTTGCAGGCGCGCTTGGCGCCGCATTGATAGTGATGTATGGAAAACTCGGGACGCTTCGAAAGGGAGTGAGCGGCGATGATCAGGAAGTCTTGCAAAAAACCAGTATTGAAGCTGCCTCCTATCAAAATAAACTTACCCGTCTCATCACAGAAGACAGCCTTGCTTATACGGAAGTGATGCAAGCCTATAAACTTCCCAAAACAACAGAAGAAGAATCAAAGATTCGTCAGCAATCGATCCAGCGCGCGTTTCACGTTGCTGTTGAAATACCGTTGGAAACTTTGAATGCGTGCATAGAATGTTTGCACTTGATTGCTGAAGTGGCTTTGATTGGCAATCCCAGCGCTTTTTCTGACCTGAAAGTCGCTCAATTCCTGTGTCATGCCGGCGCCAAAGGCGCCATCGAAAATATTGTGATCAATTTACCTTCTATAAAGGATCAGGACTTCGTTCACAAGGTTGAGGCAAAGTTAGCGAAGCTCAAACAATCTCTGGAAGATTTTTCAAAACAGAAGATTGAAAAAACTGTTTAGTATTCTCTTCGGAG
>JBKKAT010000918.1:0-3533 GCA_046714535.1 Acidobacteriota bacterium
ATGCGAACATTCCTCTCAGGTAGCGGAGGCAATCTTCTCCGAATTTTTCGTAAAGACGAAGGACGACTTCCGTATCACTATTGGTCATAAACCGAATTTCTGATGCGAACTGTTTTTTGATTTCCAGAAAATTGTAAATTTCACCGTTGAAAACGAGGATTTTCTGCCCATCTTCGCTTACAACCGGTTGATTTCCGGAAGGGGAGAGATCGATAATGCTCAAACGCCGGTAACCGAGAGCAGCATTCGCATCATTCCACATTGCGCCATGATCCGGCCCGCGGTGTTCGATCAAGCGCATCATCTGCTCCACGGAATTATGGAGTCTCTGCTGGTCCCCACTCTCGCGGTTGATGCGCCCGCAAATGCCGCACATGGAATCCAAGATAGCACACTTAATCGGATCATGATCGTGATCGTTATCGTGAATCAGATTGAGATTTCGATTACGATTAAGATCGCGATCACGATCAGCGATTTATGAATTCAATCGATAAAGTGCTCCTGTACCACGAGGTAACCAAACATCATCCGTACCGTTTTGCCCGTGCTCTCGGCTATCTAGATTGGGACAATCAACCCAATCCATTTCGACGATTTTCGGGCGCACCGGTGTATCAATTCCCTCTTTTTCCCGCAACGGAAGAGCCTTTGTATGACGATTTGTTTTCCGGTTTAGTTCGACGAGAATCACTAACAGTCAACAGTCTCTCGCGATTATTTCGAAATGCGTTCGCCATTTCGGCGTGGAAGAGAGCCGAAGACACACGATGGTCACTGCGTGTAAATCCAAGCAGCGGAGCTCTGCATCCCACGGAAAGCTATGCGGTTACTGGTGGAATCGACTCCCTTCCTTCCGGCGTATATCACTACACTCCGCTGCTGCACGCACTGGAACAGCGTGCAAAACTCGCGGATTTCACAGCAGACTATTTTCTGATTGGTCTCTCAACAGTTCATTGGCGTGAGGCATGGAAGTATGGAGAGCGGGCCTATCGTTACTGTCAGCATGATCTTGGCCATGCGCTCGGGGCGCTGCGGTTATCGGCCGCGCTGCTCGGCTGGCAAGCGGTTTGTCTGGACCATCTTGGAGAGGACGAAGTTGCATTCCTGCTGGGACTTTCACGACCGGAGGATTTCCACGAAGCAGAAGACGAACATCCGGAATGTCTGATTGCGATCCGAACGGGAGAGAATCCAGCGGATGAAAACACGTTTTTCTCATTGGTAAGTAACGCCGAATGGTTCGGCCATGCGAATCGTCTCAGCGAAAGTCATTGGGAATGGGAAATCATCTATGAAACCGCACGCGCAGCGTTCAAGCCGGGTACAACTCGCTCCCATAGCAAACCTTTATCATCACTCGTGCGAGTGTCGCCCGTCCAACATCAAAAACAATCGGCAGAGAAAATCATTCAGCAACGCAGAAGCTGTCTATCGCTGGACGCAAGGACTCGCATCACAAAAGAAAGTTTTCTCCGAATGCTGGAGCGAACAATTCCGGAAAGAACGGCGATTCCGTTTGATCTCTTAGATCGATCGGTCTTAAACCGTCCGCGCATTCATTTTGGTTTGTTTGTTCATCGGGTGGATGATCTCGTTCCGGGTTTGTACTTCCTGATTCGGAACCCCGGGTCCGAATCAGAAATAAAATCGATTTTGAAGCCGCAATTTCCATGGACGGCGGTCGCTGCCGGATTTCCTCTGTATTTATTGGAAGAGGGGGATTTTACTCGCATGTCGAGTGGCATTGCCTGCGGACAGGACCTTGCCGGTGATGGCGCCTTTTCGCTCGGGATGATTGCGGAGTTTGAAGATGCGATTCGAACCACCGGCGGGTGGTTGTACCCGCGTCTGTTCTGGGAAGCAGGTCTGGTGGGACAGATCCTCTATCTCGAAGCGGAAGCGGCCGGAATTCGCTCCACCGGAATCGGTTGTTACTTCGATGATCCCATGCACGAATTGCTTGGAATCGGGACAGGAAACCGAAAGCTCCAGAGCCTGTACCACTTCACAGTCGGTGGACCAGTCGAGGATACCAGATTGACGACCGAGCCCGCTTATCCGTGAAGATCTGTATAATCAAAGTGGTGCGGGCGTCCCCGCCCGCATCAAGATTCTGATGATCGATGAATCGCGATCACTTCCACTGTAAAAGTGGAGGTGAGGCGTCTCATCAAAGAAAGCGGCTCGGACAACGACCGGCCGGGAAGATATCCGGCCGTTGAAGTTTCTGAGCAGTTTAAAGGAGTAAAATACAAACTGCATGGAATTCTTGAATCAGCTGGGATCGGTGACCGAACAGCGCTGGAAAGCAAGGAATTATGATGACGATCACTTTGCAGAGATCGCGTTTCAAACCCTGCAGGAACTCCCACCTTCAGAACACGTCACCTATGAACAAATCATCGAATGGGCGTTACGGGCCCAGAAGATGCCTGCACAAAATGATTTCCCATTCGGCCAGCCGCCAATAGTTCTTTTTCGTAGTTCGCATTTCTATATTGAGGCCCTCTTTTGGCTTGAAGGAACAACCAGTATCCATCAGCATGCCTTTTCCGGCGCGTTTCATGTTCTGGGCGGCTCCAGTATCCATAGCAATTTTGATTTTCAATTGAAAGAGAGAATCAATGCGCGTTTTTTGATCGGGGATATAGTTCGTAAGCACACAGAGTTTCTTTCTCGTGGGGATACTCGGAGAATTCAACCAGGCTCGCAATTCATACACTCACTTTTTCATCTTGATGAACCTTCCGTGACGATCGTCATTCGCACCACAGCAAATATCGAATTCCAACCGCAATACACTTACCTGATCCCTTCGATCGCCATCGATCCTTTCGTCGAAGACCTCACCCTGAAACGACGCCTGCAGCTTTTGACAGTAGTGCAAAAGGCAAACCATCTGGACCTGTTTCGTCTGACATCTGAGCTTTTGTCGAACTCCGATATTGAGACCGCCTTTAGAATCCTGGAACATTGCTACGCTAGCTGGGATGAAAAGGAATTCATGAAGCTTTTCGAAAAGACCCGTAGTCAGCATGGTTCGGTAATTGATTATTTCAGTCCTGTCCTTGAAAAAATCAGCCGAGCTTCCTATCTGGTTGAAAGACGCAAATCAACTCAGAATCCGGATCACAGATTTTTTTTGCCTTACTTTTGGATCTCCCGGACCGCGAGGATATCTTTCGATTCATTCGCGCGCGATACGACAAAGAACCACGCGACCAGATCGTTCAGTGGGTGCGGGAACTGTCGCGTTTAAAAGTGAAAGGCGATGGCAATGCCCTTGGCATCCGGTTTGATGAGATCTCGCTTCGAGTGTTGCGTTGTATGCTGGATGTGGGATCCTTCGAGGCGCTCAAAAAGAGACTCAAGGAATATTACCCGCCGCGCGAAGTTGATTCTCAGGAAAACGACCTTCGTAAACTTTACTCCGCCTTATTGAGGTCAGTGCCATTCAAACCGCTTTTTGATCGACGTTTATCAGCAAGATAATATGGAGCGCAGGCGTCCCGCCTGCATTATGGGCC
>JBKKAT010000919.1:0-3788 GCA_046714535.1 Acidobacteriota bacterium
TTCTCGATCGTATGTTCGATGTGTAAAGTAAGTATTACGATGGGTCGGGCGATTTCTTTTCGCCTGAGCCCTGGAATGTGCTCTTTGCCCGGCTGGGGCTGCAACAACGGCCGGATCTGTATCCGGCTTTCTACTCCATCATGCCCCAGACAGTCAATCTTGGATTCAATCTGAATATAGATTTTCGCCTCGACTTTATTAGTATTCTGTTTGGGGGCGCCACCAATCGATGGAATAACATCCGTCTTGCGGAAGCCACTTCCCGTTTGGTGACAAATCAAAAAGTGCGCGCACGATTTGTGGAGAAGATTACGGAAGCGGGACGGGAGCTGCAGGAACCTGTTTCTGCGGAGCCCCTCGGATTGAATCCAACGGTACACAATCTGGTTCTCAGAGGAATGGAGGCTGTTGCAGCTCCCGGTGGAACCGCAGGCGATCTTTATCCGTACCTGCAAAATATGAAGGAGCGCACATCCGGAAAATACGCGATGGAGTTCTACGGGAAAACGGGAACTCCTTTCCGGAAAGAAATCCGGCTCGGACAACAAGAACTCTACTCATCCATTTTCCTCTTTACGGCATTATTGAGGAAAAGGGAGAATGGAAAAATTGAAGATGGTTTGACTTTTGCGATTTATATTGAAGACCAGGGAGAACACAAAGCAGTGGATTTTATAAAACTCATTCTCCCTCGAATCCTTGCACAAAGAAGATGGATATGAAAAATACAAAATGAAAAATGAAAAACTAAAAATGAAAGCTACGGGATGGCATGGTTAAGTTTTTTATTTTTGGTTTTTAATTTTTAATTTTATGAAGACACTATTTCAGCATAGATTTTTGAGCAGTATCGGCCTGACGCTTATGGCAGCGTTGGTGCTGATGCTATTTGCCGGAGAGCTCGACCTGCGTATTCTTTTTGTGCTCTTCGTGACGGCTCTGGTTGTGCTTTCCTATCCATCATTGGCGGAACGTCTGTGGCAATCACGAGCGTTACCGCCGGACACATTGCATATACCTGTACAGAGATTGCGTAAACTCAATGAGGTCGATCTGCTGACCATTTTCGATCTTCCTCAAATTTATTCGATCATCAAAAGCCGGTACAAACTGAAATACGGTGACGCGACCGCCCCCGGGATTTTTTTGTACATCTATTTGCCTTCTCCTGTTTACGAACTACGCAATGCCGGACCGGAAACAATTTACAAACATCTCGCTGAGCGAATTAAAGCGGATCTCTCTGACCCGACTGATCTGGACCTGATCGCTCAACGGAATCTCCCGCTCACGTTCGGATTCCGCTTTCTGCCGAAGATTGGCTATCGTTACCATGAGCTGGGGAAGGTCATTAGTATTGTCAAAAAAGAATACTTCCGGGAGAACACGCGAATTCGCGGAGTCCTGCAGAGCCGCAAGCGTTTATTCCGGATGCACGTCCCTGAAGACAGCGAATGGCGAACGTTCCAGCCTTACACTGAGGATTCGGCTTTACTCTACGGCGGCGGATCACTGGCTCATGACTTCCGTAACGAGTCCAATCGAAAGTTAACCCTCGCACAAACTTCCAGAATTGATGCCGAAAAAGTTGAATATCCTGACCGGATTCCTTTCGGTTCGCTTTTGACTTACGCAAAGAAAGGAGAAATTTCTCTGCAGGGCAAGAATGAGGCAATCGACAAACTTTACATCGACAGAATCAATGTTCTGGTGAATGGAACGGAACACCGGAAATCTATTCTTTCTGAAATCAGTAAGAAGTTAAATCGCGAAATTTCAGAAGAAGATTTCTATCCACTTTTTAATTACGGGCAGAAGTTACTGGGCTATCTGGATGGAGGAAAGAACATCAGTGATTTCGTAAGCAGTCATGGGAATTTTGCTTTGTACTATGATACCGAAAAGGGATGGACCATTCTAAAATTGGAGCCACGTCTGGAATTAAGACTGGTCGAAGCTTACTGGGGTCAAGATCCGAAAAACGTAAACGGCGCAGTTGCGCTCACTTCCTCCCGCGCTACGCTGATCTCCGGCGGGCCGGATTCACTTTTGCAGTTTCAGATTAGCACCGGCACCCCGACCCGCGGACAGATCTTTGCAGCGGATGAAATGATCGAAAACAAGATCAAAACGTTTTCACAGGCGCATGGTTTTAAGCTCATTCGGCCGGTGGGAAGTGGCGCGGAAGGTTGTCTGTATCTGGCTGCAAAAAACTCACGCTATTTCTACCTGAAGAGTCCGGATGGAAATCTGATCCAGGAAGAGATTTCCACGATTGAGGCATTGAAAAAAGCAAACCTCATTCCTCATGGAATTCGGACTTATCCCGAAGAGCGGATGATCGTCCTTCCCGAATTCCCATCGCTTCCGGAAAATGGAATCAATCTGGCAGCAAATAAATTGATTTTTGAATATGTAAAAAACATCTGGAACACAGGATTTTTATGCCTGGATATGACGCCCGAACATGTAAAGCTGGATCCGGAAAGCAAAAAACTATTCTTGATCGATTTTTCCGGATATGCTGAACTGTCGCGATTTCAAAAGAACGCAAAAGAGTTTGCGGCGGATAGAAAAAAGATCGAGTACAGAACACCGGAAGAATTTGTGCGTGATTTTCGCGATGCTGAAAAACTTCAGATCTATCTGGCAGGTCTGCTCTTCTATCAGCTGCTGAGTGCAGATCACGGGTTGCCCCTGGCTTTGAAATCGATTTCAGACGGAGCGGACGACTACGACAGGGTACTCAAAGAGGATTTGAAGAAATTCGAACCGGGAGAGGCGTCGATTCTACAGGCCATGCTGGCATTCGATCCGAAACAAAGAAAATCACTGCAGGAGCTGCAATTTCCTGTCACGCAAGAAGAAATTGAAGGATTTTGGCGGAAGTTAAGTTCATGAAAGAGGTTTTTACTTTTTATCGCGCCGTTGATCCGATGAAAGGAAGCTGGGATGGCTACGGATATTTTCCCATGGGCCAGGATGATTTTCTCGCATACGTCACGGATGCTCCTTCCGGAGCTTCGATCCATACACCGGAAGTGATTAAGGAATTCTGGCAAGGCTTTACAAGCACGAATAGTCCACCCGATTTGCCCCAACTGGAACTGGCCGATGCGCTGAATCGGCTACAGAACGAGCTTCAAATGAAAGGACGCCGCGAAAATATTCTGTATCAAGCAACGATCGCGGTGGCCCGCAAGATCGGATCTCAACTTTACTATTGCTGCATCGGAGATTCGGTTCTGCAGATCCACCGGAATGCAAAACTCTATCGCCTCAGCGAAAGCGAAATCTGGGATGGATCCTTGATTGCCGGTGGCTCAGACGTTTCTTCGGATAGACAAAAAACGCGTGAAATCTGCTTCATTGGTAGCAATGGATCGTTCATTCAAACCTCTGAAATACGCGTACTGGAACTAAAAGAGCAGGACCACTTACTCTTGTATACGGACGGAGTAGAAGATCTAATGCCGCCCGACCAGATGTTACAAGTGATCGGCGCGTCTGCGGAAGAGATCCGAAAGCGTATGGAAACGATTTTTGTACAAGATAAGCTGAAAGATGACGCCACAGTCTTAGCCATCCCGGTACGTGTCCAGAAAACAGTTGAGCCGGAAAAGGAATTTGCTTCTTTGCGCGGACAACTGGAACGTCTCCAAAAGGACCAGAAAGAGATTCGCCAGCAATTAATGGATTCATCAGGCATGAGGGCGCGATTCGATAAAATAGAATCCAACCTGCAAAAGCTTTCTCACGAACTCCAACGGCTTAATAAACGCCCGGAC
>JBKKAT010000920.1:0-3311 GCA_046714535.1 Acidobacteriota bacterium
GGCTTGAGAAGTTCAATGCGCCGGTCGGACAGCAAGCTGATCCTAATATGCCCAAACCTCTTCACAATTTCAATTCCGATACGGATAAATACAAAGCCGCGGTAAAAGATTTCGAGAAAGTCATCGCTGATTACGGAAACACGCCGGCGGCGGATATGGCCCGTCACCTTTCCGGTGTTTGTTATTTTTATTTAAAAGACTATGCAAAGGCGGAACAATATCTCAAACAAAGCACAAAAGTTTCGGATAGGAATCTGCTTTATTATCAGTCCCGAATAGCTCTGGCAGACCTCTACAACAAAACAAATAAATCGGACCAGGCAATTACCGTGCTGAAGGAAGTACTCAAAACAAACAAACCGCAAGTTCCTGTAGAATATTTGTTGCTGCAACTGGCTGAAAGCTACGAAAAGGCCGGCAAGAAGAAAGAAGCAACTGAAACGTATCAGAAGATTGTGAACGAATACAAGGAGTCCCCTGTAAGTTTTGAAGCTCAACAAAAGCTGAATCCGAATCAGGTACAATAAAAGCGATGGAGAATCCTCCGGTCTTCCAGGGAACCATTGAAGAGATTCGACTACCGGAGATTATCAGTAACCTTTCACGCAGAAAAGAAACAGGCACTCTTTACTTAAAACGCCAGTCGTTAGAAAAAACCCTTTACTTTGACGAAGGCAAAATTGTCTTTGCTGGTTCCAATGATCCGGATGAACGTCTGGGAGTTTTGCTTTTACGACGCAACAAAGTCACCTACAGGAATCTGCAGGAATGCGCCCCCAAAGTAACACCAGCTAAAAGACTCGGAACAATCCTCGTTCTTGAGGGCATCATTCAGCCGAATGATCTCTATCAGGCGGTCATTGATCAAATCAAAGAAATTGTTTGTGAAGTGTTTGACTGGGACAATGGAAAATTTGACTTTCAGCCGGGACCTCTTCCGCAAAAAGAAGTGATCACTTTGAATCTTTCTGCGCCCGATTTGATCATGACCGGAATGCAGCGTATCTGGCGATGGTCCTGGATTGAGAGCGCGTTGCCTTCGCTGGATACCGTCTATCGCAAACGGGAAGGATGGACACCCGTTGTTCGCAAAATGACTCTGACGCGAGAAATGGAAGCGATTTTGGATCTTTTTGATCGCCCAAGAACGCTGGAAGAAGTATTGCAAATTTCCACTTTGAGCAACTTTGAAACTTGCCGTCTAGTCTGGACTTACATGATACTCGGAATCATTGAAGAAATTCTCGTTGCACCAACCTGGGCCTCCGAACCGGAGGGGCTACCCACTTTAGTGCTGACGCAGCCCACCGAAGAAATGCCGGCCGCAACCGTCCCGGTTGAAATGCCGGTTGCTCCCGAAGGACCAACATTGAAAATGCAAATGGAAGAGCCTTCTCCTGATCTGGCGCAAGTTCTCCCGTTCGAAGTGGACGTGGAAATCGAAGAATCACTACCGCCCGCAGAAGAGCAGATCCGTGATGCGGAACAGCTAGCAACCGCTGACGAAGAACGTGTGCCAACTCCACAAGAGCAAGCACCATCGTCGCCGGTAGCGGAACAAGAACCCAACGTTGCGGAGCCTGCATCTTCTATTCAAGAGCCGGCGCCGGTCGAATTTGCGTCACTTCCAGTTGAGGACAGCGAAGAGCTGCTCATTGAACCTGTTCCTTTCTCAGAACTTTCCTTTTCCGATTTAGCGGAATTAACTGAAACAGAAAAGAGTCTGGAATCGGTGAGGAAAGAAGAGTCTCCTGCGCTTCAGGTCTGGGAAATGGAGATTCAACCGCAACTGAACGAGTTCAATGAGCTCCATCGCTACATTTACGAAATGGTCAATCTTGAGCTGGCCGGTGCAACCAACACGTTTATTTCCAAAGCATTCAAAAAAGCTTCCGTCAAATATCCCCTCGTTTTTGAGGGCGTTCAGATGAATGAATTTGGGGAGTTTGCAGAACCTGCTTTGCTTGCGAACATCCAGGGAAATCTCGTTCAGGATTATCAAAAGGCCCTCGATTTCTTGATCGCAGAAGAGCGAACGATGATTGGTTTATTCCTTGACAGAAAGCGGGTCGTTACGATCGAAAACGGGGTGAAACGCATACTGGAACGTCATAATCGGGCTTTTATTTGAGCTATCAAAATCTCGAACTCTCAAGACCCGCTGAGAAAATTCTACAAATCCTCCTGAACCGGCCGCGGCAATTCAATGCCCTCGACCAAACCACGATTCAAGAGTTGTTGCAAGCCTTGCAAGAATTTGAAAGCTCTTCTGAGGAGTTACTGATCTTAAGCGGCGCTGGACGTGCTTTTTGTTTTGGCGCCGATTTTACGGAATTTGAAAATCGTGAGCAATTGCCTCAGCTTCTAAATCTTTTTCAAGGGTTGATCATCAGATTGTATGAATGCCCCAAAATTACCGTCGCTTCTTTGAACGGCTTTGCGACCGGTGCCGGTCTCGATCTCGCTCTCGCATGCGATTTTCGGTTCGCAGCAGAAAAAATCAAATTGGGAGAAGCCTATATTTCGATGGGCCTCGTTCCTGATGGTGGTGGATCCTTTTTTCTGCCCCGCATCATCGGAACGGGCAAAGCGCTGGAAATGTTGCTAACCGGAGAAGCAGTGTCAGCAGAACAAGCATATGAAATGGGACTCGTTCATCGTGTCTTTCCTGCGAATGAACTCCTCGAATCCACACTGAAGTTTCTTGGGGGATTGTCCGCCAAACCAAATCGGGCCAGACAACTCATCAAAAAGTTGGTGAAGGAACCGGCAGCAAATCTTCGTGATGCTTTGCAAAAAGAGAAAGAATTTCAATTGATCTGTTTTGAGGATCCGGAACACTTACGCCTGGCGGAAGAATTCAACGCAAAGACGCGAAGGCGCAAAGAGAAATAAGTTAAATCTCAAGGAACCGGTCGGTATACCGGTAATTCATGGTGAGCGTAAGTAGAAAAGCTTCTAATTCCAGCAGGTAGGTTTGCTCTTTGGCCGGATTGAAATAAATATCGGTTGACTGAGCCCGTTCGGCTAAGTACCGGATCAGACCACGAATCAAATTAATCGAAGTTCCTGTCCAGTAATGAACCAGATTCTGCAAAGTGAGCCGGTGATTCGTAATAAATTCGCCGGCGGGACGAAAATTCTCTTCTTTCCTGGTCTCGAAAATCTCTCGAAGATCCCCGTCCAGGTATGCCCCTAACTGCGAAACGATTTTCGGATACTCACGACTATGATGGCGCTCATAGTATTCCAGGATTGTGAACTTAAGGTCCGAAACCGGATGATCTTCCATGAGCTCGGCGACACGAGGC
>JBKKAT010000921.1:0-2800 GCA_046714535.1 Acidobacteriota bacterium
GTCAAGCACAGCGCGAGCTACAAAGGGATGAAGAATCCCCCCGAACAATTGCGGGAATATGTGTTGAACGAATGCCCGCCCCTCGAGGCGCAAATTATCGATCTCTGTGATGAAATTGCGTACAACAATCATGATCTGGATGATGGTCTGGAGTCCCGGTTGCTGGATTTGGATGATTTGATTGAAAATGTAACGATTTTTCGCGAAATCCACCAAACGGTAAAGCAAGAGCATCCGAAAGCCCCTTCGAAGCTCATCAATAATGCAACCATCATACAACTCATCAATCTTCTGGTGACCGACCTTGTTGAAAATATTAAACGAACCATAAACCGGGAGAAGATTCATTCGTTGCAAGACATAAGAAAGGCGGACCGTTTGATTCCTTGTTTCAGCGATGAAGTAGCTGACAAAAATCGTGAATTGAAGACGTATTTATTTCAAAACCTGTATACGCACTATCGGGTGCACCGGATGAAAAGCAAAGCGCGGCGAATTCTGGACTCCTTATTCCGCGCATACCAGGAAGATCCGGCCCTTCTTCCTTCTACATATCAGCAAAAAGCGAAAACGGAGGGAAAGGAACGAATCATCTGTGACTACATTGCCGGCATGACCGACAGGTACGCCATCGAAGAATACGAAAAATTGTTCAATCCACGCCACCGTGTTTAAGATTCAAGGATTGCGTTTAAGGAGGGGAGTCGACGCTCGACATCCTGAACTCTAATGACGATTCGCATTCAACTGTTTGCTGCATTCGCTGACTTCGCCGGAACACGGGAGCTTCAATGGGAATTTTATCCGGGCATAACCTGCGATAAATTATGGAAGGAACTGCAAGCAAACTTCCCGCGCATGAAAAACATACCGGCGCTCTTTGCAATACAAGATGAGTATGTTTCTTCCGAGACGGAGCTTCACGACCAGGATTCGTTAATGATATTTCCCCCTGTCAGCGGTGGTGCTCCCTCCTTTATCTATACATCGGAACTCTCAGTAGAGCGCGCTCTGGAGGCGATCCGGGATGAAAATGGGGGTGGCGAGGCCATTTTTATTGGCCGGGTGCGGCGATGGAACGAAGGGAAAAGAATTCGCCACCTTTATTATGAGTGCCATACATCGATGGCGGAAAATGAAATTGCAAAAATCCTGCAGGAGATGCAAGATCAATGGCCGCTTCGCCGAGTGTATGCGGAACACCGGATCGGGAAGCTGGAGATTGGCGACATTGCGGTCATCGTTGCCGTTTCTGCGGAGCACAGGAAGGAAGCAATGGAAGCGTGCAAATACGGCATCGATGAACTGAAACGCCGAGTTCCCATCTGGAAAAAGGAAGTTTCGGAAGATGGCGAAGAGTGGATATAACATTCTTCGTTCGGAGGGCGGGCCACCGTGCCCGCCAGCCGGCCAGGGACGGCCGCCCTCCGGATGATCTGCACATATGAAATTCACCGGGAAGATGCTGGAAGTGATCGGGATGGTGGTTGTTGCGGCCGGTTTTCTATATGGCGTACAGTACAGCCTGGTGCGGTTCGAATTGGGAGCGCTCGCGATCGGCAGCGCGATCTTCTATATTGGATGGTTGATCGAAAAAAAATCATGAAAAGTCTGACCCTTTTATTGCTCCTCATTTTGCCGCTACAGGTTTATGCTGCGCTGGAAACAAGTGCATGGGCAAGGGTCAAGCGGGAATGGCCCAAACGATCTCAGTATGAGATCTCACTCCTGGTCGATACTAAAAATAGAAGTTATAAGGGACACCAGAAAGTCGTTTTCACAAACCGGCAAAAGCGATCCACAAATTACGCAATCTTCTTTGTCTACCCGAACGATCCCGGGCTGACGAAATCGGAAAAACAGCACATGACAGTTTCTAATACTGTAGTGAATCGTAAACCTGTAAAGTTTGAAGAAAAAGGACCCTACTTGCGGATTCCCCTCGGTCAGGAACTGCTACAGGGACAATCGGTCACCATAGAACTTGATTTTCAATCCACAGTCCCGGAGCAAAAGCAGAGCGGCGATTTATTCAGTCAGGCGATCGATGAGTTAAAAAGAATCATGGACCCAAAAAGTCAGTCCGAAACAGACTATGGCGTATTTAGCTCCGGGAAAGACATTATCAACCTCGGGTTGTGGTATCCGATTCTTGCGAAATATGACAAAGAAGGTTGGGATGAAGAGAAATATGCGGGCATCGGAGACGTCAGTTATTTTGATCCGGCAGACTTTAAAGTCGCGATTACTGTTCCTGCCGATTATCGAGTTGTGACAACGGGTGTTGAGACCGGTCTAGTGCCGGCATCCAACGGAAATCTCACGCATACTATCGATTCTCCGATGGCTCGTGATTTCGAAGTGGAGCTCAGCCGCACCTTTTCGGAAGCGACTCGTTTAAAGAACAAAACGACAATTCGATCTTTCTTTTTGCCGCAACACAGCAAGAGCGGTCTGTCTGCTTTGGAGAGCGGCACGAAAGCGTTTGAATACTTTGAACAGGCTTTCGGACCTTATCCCTACACGGAACTCGACATTGTGGAGGCGCCACTTTATGGAGGCGCAGGAGGCGTGGAATTTCCCGGACTTGTCACAATTTCCTCAATGCTCTATCAGGAAGACCAGCAAGAACAAAGCGACGATGCATTGAAGAATCTTCTGGCGGGAAATCCAGTCTTTGGCCAACTGTTGGAATTCGTTGTAGTACACGAAGTGGCTCACCAGTGGTGGAACGCAGTGGTGGGAAGCAATTCAAAAAAACATCCTTTTATTGATGAAGCGATGGCGAATTATTCAGCAA
>JBKKAT010000922.1:0-6844 GCA_046714535.1 Acidobacteriota bacterium
TGCCTGCGCACTACTGCTGTTGTTCGAAGTCTCTCTCAACGATCCGTGGATTCTGGTAGCCCTGCGCTGCGAATAGCGAGCAAAGTTGACTGCCTGGTAGTATTTTGCTACCTTAGGTATATGAGTCAGCCAGTGAAAGTATCGGATGCCTTGCTTCTAGAGGCGCGTTTGGTATCAGAAATAGCAGAGCGATCGATTACGAGCCAGATCGAATATTGGGCCCGGCTCGGAATGGCCGTTGAGCCTCTATTGCGGGGCGAGGAAGTACTTGCATTGCAGAAAGCAGGTGCTGTACGGCCTCTTTCAACGTGCCTCGAATCGGTAGATTCAGCCGAAGGGCGTCAACGTGTTGCCGAACATTTGAAGTCCCGACCTTATCCACATTATGAAGCTGCAAGCAGGCCAGGGCTTCTGGTGAAAATCGATTCTGATGGTACGCGCACAGTGGGACGATTCATAAACCGTAAGTTCAAAGCGGTGAAAAAAACCGGACGGTGAAACGGCGAGCCGGCGGCGGGGAATCCAAAACAAAATCCTGGACCGGTTTCCTGGACAGTCGCCCGATTGTTGTTGCAGTAGCTGGACCGAACGGCGCAGGAAAAACCACCTTCTACGAGGCACATCTCAAAGCGGCCGGTCTGCGCTTATTGAGCGCGGATGTATTTGCCCGCGAACTCGATATAGATCCGTATCAAGCTGCCAGAATCATTGGTGATCTGCGGCAGGTATTGGTTAAACAACGCGAAAGTTTCGTTTTTGAAACCGTTTTTTCCGATCCAGTGGGTGAAAAACTGAACTTTCTGAAAGAGACTTCAAATTCCGGATACACTGTCGTTCTCTGTTTCGTCGGGATTGCAAATCCTGGAAAATCTGAAGAACGGGTCGCGATGAGAGTTTCTCAAGGCGGTCATGATGTACCAACCGAGAAACTCATTTCGCGCTTTCCACGCACGCTGGCGAATCTTGGCAAGGCAATCCGTGAACTTCCGCATGTTCTGGTGTTTGACAACAACGATCTTCGGATGCCTTTTCGTCGTGTCGGAGTTTTTAATAATGGACAAACGCTTTTCTTAAGCCAACGAATCCCGCGATGGCTCAGTTCCGTTTTACCTCCGCGTACGCGGTCGTGATAAAGCGTCTTGTAGGGCAAACCAGCATCAAGTACAATCCATTCGAGAATGGGCGACGCGAAGAAAGGTCTTAGCAAACAAGCCTACGATCCAATTCCGGAAGGGGGACGTTACGATCCTTACGTACCTCCCTCCGAAAGTCCTGCTGAATTCACATTCAAAGCCGGATTGGCCGGTGTCCTGTTCGGAATTCTATTCGGTGCTGCCAACGCGTATCTCGGTTTGCGTGCCGGCTTAACAATTTCCACATCGATTCCCATTTCAGTCATGACCGTTGCGGGGTTTCGACTTCTGAGAGCGTTGCGGATCAACAACACGATCCTGGAATCGAACATGTCACAAACCATAGGATCGGCATCCAGCTCTCTTGCCAGCGGAATCATTTTTACATTGCCGGCGCTCTTTTTATGGGAAATGGATCCAAAGCTTATACAGATGACTTTGCTTGCTATTTTTGGCGGCATACTCGGCACTTTATTTATGGTTCCTTTGCGGCGGTTCCTGATTGTCCGGGAGCACGGCAGGCTTCCTTATCCGGAAGGGACAGCATGCGCCGAAGTTCTTGTGGCGAGTGAGGCGGGTGGAAGTCAGGCGCGAAATGTATTTCTGGGACTTGGCATCGGCGCGGGCTTCAAATTTCTTGCCGATTGGATCAAAGTATTTCCGGACGTGATTCAGCTGAAAATTCCATTCCTGAAAAAGGGACAGATCGGAATGGAATTGTCTGCTGCTTTATTCGGTGTCGGATACATTCTGGGTCCGCGGATCGGCGCTGTTATGGTCGGCGGCGGTCTACTTTCATCGCTCATCATTATTCCTGTAATCGCGTACTGGGGGGAAGGACGAGCGATTCCCCTTTATCCGGAGATAACAAAGACCATTGCGCAAATGAGCGCCGGAGATATCTGGAACAGATACGTTCGTTACATCGGCGCCGGAGCCGTTGCAACAGCGGGTCTCATCACTTTGATTCGCAGCATCCCTACCATGATGGAAAGTTTTCGAATCGGCGCGCGCCAGATGAAAGAGCGGATGGGAAGTCAAACGAATGGAGTCCTGCGGACCGACAGAGATTTGCCTCTGAAATGGATTCTGGTCGGCGCACTCGTTACGGTCGTGATGATGGCGATTGTCCCTCACGTCTTTGGAACGCTGCATTCTTTCGGACCACGTTTGATCGGCGCTCTTCTTGTTGGAATCTTTGCATTCTTTTTTGCGACTGTTTCTTCGCGAATCGTGGGATTCGTGGGTGTAACATCGAATCCAACGAGTGGAATGACCATCGCGTCTTTACTGGGGACCTCTACCGTATTCCTACTAATGGGATGGACGGACGATCTGGGGAAAGCAGCCGTGCTTACGATTGGCTGCGTTGTGGCAGTCTCCGCTTCGATTGCAGGCGATACGTCCCAGGATTTGAAAACCGGTTTCTTGCTGGGGGCAACACCTTCTAAACAACAGGTGGGTCAATTGCTGGGAGTGCTTACTTCTGCGGCATTTGTGTGCATGGCGGTCCTTTTACTGGATAAAACCTACGGTTTCGGAACAACCGAATTGCCGGCGCCACAGGCCACTTTGATGAAACTTGTTATTGAAGGAGTGTTGCAGAGCTCTTTACCGTGGGGACTCGTTGGGATCGGTGTCCTGATTACGATTGTTGCAGAATTGGCGCGAATCCCCAGTTTGCCTTTCGCCGTAGGCGTTTACTTACCGGTGACCACGATGGTTCCCATTTTTCTCGGTGGTTTGTTGCGCAAGTACCTGGAGAAAAGCGCAGGATCAACGGAAGAGGCGTCCGAGCGCAGAGAACAGGGCGTTCTGTTCGGATCGGGTATGGTAGGCGGAGAAGGTCTGATGGGCGTCGGAATCGCAGCTGCAGCATTCATCAGTGGCGCCGCCCCGGCAGGAATTGGACATGAATGGGCAGGTCCTGCAGCTCCGTTCGTTTCTCTCGCTGCTTTCGTGCTCCTCGGCTTCATCTTTATGCGAAGCTGCAAGAAATAACAACCGGCGCCGAAAGCATCCAGCTCGAAGACTCAGAAGAAATTAAGAGATAGGCAGGGATAAAGAGTTAAACCGGATAAAAAAAATATCCGGATTATCTCCCTATCCCTCCTATCTCCTGATCTCCTATTGAAACGTTTTGCCCGAATTGTCTTATCGAAGGTGAAGCCGAATGCCCTGTAAACAATATCGCTAACGTTCATCCCATTTTCATTCGTCTTTATTAGCGAAGAGGAGAAAAACCATATGCCTGAGGCAACCGTTTGATGCTCTCCGTTTGCCCTGGTACGGCAAGCAGCATCGTCGCCTCCCTGAAGCCCTACTGAAATGTATTCCCCTGAGTGTATGATCAAAGTGACAGCGGGAGCTTGCGACAGGAAAGGCCCCGAAGGCTGGCACATGGAGACAATATTCGACAGGCCTCTTTTTTCGGTGGGGGACAAAGAGTATTCCGGCAAGGATGTTTTGCTGGCCGCAATGATAAGAAATGATTGGGAAGCGTTTGAAATAGAAGTACGCAAGGGAATGGCGTGTGTCAAAGCCGCTGAAGACAACGACGAAGATTTTGAGGAGGAAATAGAATCGTCTGCTGTGAAATGGCGGTACGAACACAATCTAGTGGCCGCCGATGACTTGACATCCTGGCTTGACGAAAGACAAATCGATGTAGAGGAATGGCTCGGTTACGTTCAACGTTCCATGCTGGTCCAAAAATGGAGTCATCAGCTGGACGATATTCTTGCGAAATATCCTGCAGCCGATCAAGAGCTGGCACAAATTATCGAGTGTGACGCGATATGTTCCGGTACCCTGAATCGTTTTTCCATAGATCTGGCGGGGCGAGCTGCCATCTATTTGAAAAAAGAGGATCCAATTCCATCCACAGAATTCCAATCGCAGGAAATTCCTATCCAACCAGCAAACATTCTTCAGCTCGACGTCGATCAAGAACAACTTCGACATCTGTGGAAATTAGAAGAATTCTTTCAGTGGTTTTCAAGAATTTCCCTCACAGAAGAAGCAATTCAAAATCATATTCGTTCCCACTTTATGGACTGGACACAGTTCCGCTATAAACATCTTTCCTTTCCTCGAGAAGAGATAGCGCAGGAAGCGGCATTATGTATAAAAGAAGATGGGCTCGATTTCGATGTTGTCGCAAAACAGGCGAAAATAGAGGCTACTGAGGAAATCTTTTATTACGATGACCTTGCGGATGCCCTTAAGGACCTATTTATGATTGTGCAAAAAGGTTCTCTGGTGGGTCCGCTTCGTTTCAACCAAGGGTTTTCATTATTCTGGATCACAGACAGGTTCGCGCCGGCGGAAGAGAATCCAGAAATCACAAAAAAAGCTAAACGGGATCTGCTGCAAAAAATATCGGACCGGGAGATTACAGATCACGTCCGCTGGCATTTTCGTTTTTAAGGAGTTGCCGTGAACGAATCCCGCATGCTTCTGCAAAACCAGCCGGCCCTTCAGTTTTTGCCGGAAGAAGTTCGCGGATTGATCATGGACAGCTTCGTCTCCACCATCTTTTCTTTCGGAGAACCCATTCTGAAAGAAGGAGAAGAGTCGGATGGATTTTACGTACTGACCTCCGGCAGAGCGCGGGTCGTAAAGAAAGCTGAAAACGGGGAAGAAATTCCGCTGAACATGCTGCGTCCGGGTGACAGTTTCGGGGAGATGGGACTTCTGGACGAAACCACGAGTAAAGCAACCGTGCGCGCCAGTAGCGATGTCGAAGTTTTAAAACTTGATAAAGCAATCTTCAAAGCGTTGCTGCGATCAAATCCGGAATTGAAGAAATATCTGGAGCTGCAAAAGAAACACAGGAGTCTTTTCAATTTTTTCCGGCTGTATACACCATTTGCAAAACTGCCTGTGGAAGCACTCGTGATCATGCTGACCGAATTGGAGCCTGTGAACTTAGATGCGGGAAATCTGTTGATCCGCCAGGGCCAGGCTCCGGGCCCAATGTATTTAGTGGAAGAGGGCAGGCTCCGCGTATTCGTTGAAGAGGAAAATGGCTTCCGGAAGTACGTTTCGTATTTGCGAAGAGGCGACTTCTTCGGAGAGATGTCGCTGCTAAAAGGCGTGAACCGTACAGCTAGTGTTGAAGCAGTTTCTCCCTGCAGGCTTTTTCGACTGACCGAAAAGACGTACCGAAAATTGCTCCATGGTTATCCGGATTTCCGCTCACAGATTGAACAAAGGATAGCGCAATACGATTACAAACATGTTGCTCGCGTACCGCTGGACTTCGCCGAAGAATTGCTTCCAGCAGAAGTGGAAGTTCAAGAAAAAGTTGGTATGCAACAGGGCGATCAAGGGGAAGAGGATACTGAAGAAGAAAGTCACGCCCCATTCGCTTCAGAAGAAGGATTTTTTGTAAAAAAGTCCAAACGAACATCCCGTTTTCCGCATATATATCAGATTGACGAGATGGATTGCGGCGCTGCCTGTCTCGCGATGGTGTGCCGTTACTTTGGTCGTTCCATTAGCCTTTCAAAAATTCGCCAGCTGGTGCACACCGACAATGAAGGGACGAGTCTGAGAGGACTTTGCCAGGCAGCAACCGAACTGGGCCTCGCTTCCCGTTCCGTAAAGGCGTCCAGGAGTAGATTGATGCAGATGCCCTTACCGGCAATTCTACACTGGCAAGGGAATCACTGGGTCGTTCTCTATGATGTGACAGAAAACCATGTGCGTATCTCTGATCCTGCGGTCGGAAAACGACGTTATAAGCGCAAAGAGCTTGAAGAAAAATGGACCGGATACGCGGCTCTTTTTGACTATACAAAAGAATTTGAAAAGGCGCCTGAGAGCAAACCTTCCATTACCTGGCTCTGGTCCTTCTTTCGCCCGCATTCCCCCTTAATTGTGAAAGCCATTTTACTGGCAATGATTGTAAGCGCATTGCAAATGGTCCTTCCGGTCTTCACGCAGGTGATTGTGGACCGTGTTTTGGTGGAGCAAGACGTTGGACTCTTGCACATTCTGCTTTTTTCTATGATGGCTGTTTTGATGTTCATGATTCTTGCCGTTATCGTTCAGCGTTACCTGCTAAGTTTTGCAGCCGTACGGATTGATTCTGCTTCTCTCGATTTTTTAACTCGCAGACTCCTGAACCTTCCCATGAGTTATTTCAACACACGGAGAACGGGCGACATTCAAAGACGTTTAGACGGAATTCGGTGGGTCCGTGAATTTATGGCGTCCAATGGAATCAGCGGCCTGATGGCGTTCGTTCAGCTTTCGGCAGCCGTTGTTTTAATGTTTGTATACAGTCCGCTCCTCGCCCTGGTTTTTTTAGCAACCGCCCCTCTCTATGGAATTTTCATGATTTTTTCGCGCCGGTGGTTGCGTCCAATTTTCGACGAAATGGAGGAAGCATTCGGCAGGTATGCGTCGTATCAGATAGACGCTATAGAAGGAATCGAGACGGTGAAAGCGTTAGCAGCGGAAGCTTCCTTTCGAGAAATGATGCTGAATCAATTTCATCGTTTAGCGAGACCGATGTTCAAAGCGGATTTCACCATGATGTGTTACGAGGGAGCCATTCAAATGGTCACCTTCTTATCGGTGGCTCTCTTTTTATGGGTGGGCGCAAATCAGGTAATGGCCGGCAAGTTGACGATCGGAGGTTTGGTTGCCTTTAACACTTTGGTTTCGCTGGCCAATGCGCCGATCAACGTTCTGTTGTCGCT
>JBKKAT010000923.1:0-9295 GCA_046714535.1 Acidobacteriota bacterium
AACCTTGCCCGGTGAAAAAGTTCGAGTCCGGATTACAAAAGAGCACAACGACTATCAGGAAGCTGTGCCGATTGAAATTGTCGAACCCAGTCCCTATCGCATTTCACCAGAATGCAGTTACTTCGGCGTTTGCGGTGGCTGTCAGCTGAGTCATACTCAATATGAGAAGCAAGTCGAACTGAAACTCGAAGTTCTGCAAGAAACTCTTCAGCGCAGCGACATAATCTTTCCAGAAATTCAAATCATCACAGGGAAACCTTTCGGTTATCGCCATCGAGCTCAATTGAAGTACGATGCTACGCACAAAACGCTGGGGTTCTTCGAAGCAAATTCGAATCGCGTGATTGATATCCACGAGTGCATTTGTTTGACTCCCGGTCTTAACGATTTGTTGAAAACGTTGCGAGCGAAAGTTTGCTCACAGTCCGTTCCGGGACTGCGTGAAATTGAGTGTTATGAAAACGAGCAACAGCAGCGTGCAGCATTTTTTACTCCTGCCATGAAACAGTTTTCGTCATGGGAAGATCGGGAACTTTCGATTTCCTTCCGTGGCAACCGTTATCCCATGAATCCGCAGATTTTCCTTCAGGTGAATCCTGGGATGTGGCGAGTGATGATTCAGGAAGTAGAGTCGCATTACGAAGGTGAGCGCTTGAAAAGCGCTTTGGAATTGTATTGCGGAGCCGGTTTCTTTACGGCGCCACTCGCCGACCGGTTCGAAAAAATGATTGCCTGCGAGGAGAACCCTGCCGCCATCACTCACGCGAAAACGCATATCGGATTGAAGAACGTCGAATGGATTTGCGCAAAGGTGGAAAACTTTAAATTTCCATCGGAACTGGATGCCGTCATCGTTGATCCACCGCGACAGGGACTGCATCACAATGTGCTCAGACAATTGATGGATAGAAAACCGGAATGGATCACGTACGTTTCTTGCGATTGCAGCACTTTCGCAAGAGACGTGAAAAAATTGAAACAACATTACACGATCGAAAAAATGACGATGCTGGACTTATTCCCTCAAACTTATCACTTCGAAACCATCGCCCTGTTGCAAAAAAAATAGAAATTCGAGGTCGCAGGATTGACATAGCAAAAAGCAAATGATAGGATTTCGACGGCTCACCGAGCCTGCGACGGAGGGAGGGAAAAAGGGAAATCACCACGGAGGACACGATAAGATGGGCGACTCACGTTTTACCATTCTTGTCGTTCCGAACGCAAATGCAACTCTTCGCAAGTTTAAAATATCGTCAGTCACATTATTTTATGCATTCATCGTGCTTGCGATCTTCGCTGCCATCGGCGTTGGAACGATTCTACAGTATCTGAGAATTCAAAAGCATGCGGAAGCTGTACGCAAAGAAAATGCGGAGCTCAAGGCTAGTTTAAAGAAATCAGAATTTCTGGCAAAAAAGTTAAACCGGAAAATTTCTGCACTCACGCGTTTATCAGCGCGGCTCAAAGCTGTTTCCGGCATGCCTACGCTTGCAAGAAAACAGCAACTCCCCGCCTCAATCGGAATGGGAGGGGTCACGTTAGGACAGGCGCCTGATCCAGGACAGCTGGCAATGCTGGAACAACGGGCCGAAACGCTGGAACAAAACTTGAAGGTTCTGCAAAGTTATATTCAAACGGAAAAACCTTTCAGCACTCCATCCTTGATACCATCCGACGGATTCGTCTCCTCTTCTTTTGGATCCCGCATGAATCCGTTCACCAATTTACCTGATTTTCATCGGGGGATCGATATCTCCGGTGACTACGGAACTCCGGTTATTGCGACAGCCCAGGGAAGAATCACGATGGCCGGATACTTCGGGACTTTTGGCCAGACGGTTCAAATCGAGCATGAAAATGGCATAACCACACTGTTCGGTCATCTTGCAAAAATCTATGTGAAGCAAGGCGAAGAAGTGATCCGCGGCCAGAAAATCGGACTCATGGGGAACACCGGAATGAGCACAGGACCGCATCTGCATTACGAAGTGAGAATCAACGAACAGCCGGTTAACCCAAAACCTTATTTGGTCCGCAAGTAACTCTTTTTACAGAAGCAGGCAAAGGCCGCAAAAGAGAAAATTGTATGAATCTTAGCGCTGTTTGCGACCTTCTGTTCAAAATTACTTCTTCGTTAGCGAATCGAGTTCGGCTTTGGCCCAGGTATTGGAAGGATCCAGAGAGACAGCTTCACGAAATTTTTTAAGCGCCTCCCCCTTTTGATTCTGCTCTTTTAGAATCAATCCCTCCTGCAACAAAACCTGAGACATCCAGAAGGGATCACCATGCAGATGAACTTCTGCTTGAGCAAGAAAACCCGACGCGCGGTCGTAATTTTTTTGCTTGGCCGAGAGGACCCCGAGGTAATAATAAGGCCGCCCATTGTTTGGACTGACCCGCAGCGCTTGTTCAAAAAACTGTTCTGCTTCTTCCAGATTGCCTGCATTCATTTTTTTCACTCCACTTTCAACCAGTTTCAAGGCAGAGGCATCCCCGGGGGATACCGCCTTGCGTTTCGGTACCGGCGCCGGCAATGTTTTCCGTGGTGGTTTTACAACCGGTGGCGGCGGTTGTGTAGGGGGCGGAGTTGTTACTTCAGGTTCGGCAACCGGAGGGGTGTCCGGTCCGGAAGGTGGCTCGATATCCGTTTGTCTTTTCTTCGCACAGGAAACAATGGTGAATAAAATCAGCAAAACGACCAAAGCTTTTAATTTCATACTATCCAAATATATTCCACCAGTTCCCGCCGTGCTCGGAACATGGTTCCGGTTCCGTTCCCTGAATAAAGATTTCCGGGCGCGAAGAGGGACAATCCTCGGTGGCCAGACCTCCTGTGACAGGATCAATCATCTGCAAACCAACACCATGAGGGCTAGTGAATTCCTCCGCAGGCAAATTCTCAGTCGCCTTTTTCATGAAGCGAACCCAAACGGGCAAGGCCGCCTGAGCACCGGTCATCCGAATCGGAGTATTGTCATCATAACCTGTCCAGACAACGCAAAGTAAATTGGGTGTGTAACCAACAAACCATGCGTCTCTATATTCATCCGTTGTTCCTGTTTTCCCGGCTGCAGGACGCACAAAACCCCATTTCCTCACTGCGCTTCCGGTACCCTGAGTCAGCACACTTGTGAGCATATCTGTGATCATGTAAGCAGTCTGCGGACGCAAAACCTTCTTTACATCGATCTGGCTTCTTTCCAATGTTGTTCCGTTGGCATCAGCAACTTTCTTCAAAGAACGGATTTCCGTTTTCACCCCGCCATTGGCAAACACCGTATATGCTGTAGCAACCTGCCAGGGTGAAACTTCGAAAGCTCCCAGAGACAGGGATGGGTAAGGTTTAACATCTCCAAATCCAAGTCGTTGCGCCAGCATAGAAACATTGTTCAAACCGACATCCACCGCGAGTTTAGCGGTAGCGACGTTCATCGAGTGAGCCAGAGCATTGCGCAAGGTCACATTGCCATGATATTGACCGTCATAGTTTTTCGGCTGCCAGACCTGGTTCTGAAAATGATGTGTCCAGGGTTCATCTGCGATGACCGTGGCAGGAGTGAATATTCGCTGCTGATTGGCGAAGTATTGTTCGAACGCAGTTGCATACACAACCGGCTTAAAGATGCTTCCCGGCTGGCGTTTCGCCTGTTTGACACGATCAAACTGACTCTGGGAGAAGCTTCTTCCTCCGACGAGCGCGCGAATGAATCCGGTTTGGGGTTCAATGGCGATTAAGCAGGCTTCCGCTTTCTTTTTTGTTTTTGGAAAACGGATTTTGTCAATTTGCGCCAGCCCGGCAGCGATTGCTTCTTCCGCTGCTTGCTGCATCTCCAGATCAAGTGTCGTAAAGATCCGAAGATTTCTGGTATAGATCTGATCCTGATCGTATTTCTCAAGCAACTGGGTTTTCACAATGCTCCCAAAATAGGGGGCCAGATTAATTCTTGAATCAAAAGAGTGAACAATGACCGGTGCCTGAATGTATTGAGAATATTCCGTTGCTGTAATGGCACCCGTTTCTCTCATCGCGCGCAGAACGGTATCGCGGCGCGATTTCGAATCCTTCGGATTACGGTAAGGATTTTAAATATTCGGCGCCTGAATCATTCCGGCCAGCAGAGCCGACTCCGTCACGTTAATGTATTGAACATCTTTGCGAAAGAACAAACGACTGGCTTCCCCTACCCCGTTGATGCTCATCGCTCCACGCTGGCCAAAGTAAATTTCGTTCAGATATAGTTCGAAGATTTCCTCTTTCTTTAATCTTCTTTCCATGATCCAGGCCATAACAGCTTCATTGGCCTTGCGGCGAATCGAACGCTCCGGAGTCAAATAGAAATTCTTGACAAGCTGCTGCGTAATCGTGCTTCCCCCCTGCAATTGTTTTCTGTTTGTCAGGTCGTTCCAGATTGCACGAATAACCGCCTTTAAATCGACTCCACCATGACGGAAAAAACGCCTGTCTTCGATCGCCAGAACAGCTTGAGTAAGGTGCTTCGGCAGATCAGCATATTTTACAAGTGTTCGCTTTTCCCACTCCCCGCCAAACAGGTTGCTGATCGGGATCGGTTCCAGCTCGTACGCGGGCAGCTCTTCCTTATCACTCAGATTCTCAATGCGCTCGATTGCAGCGCCCCTAAAACGGATCAAAATGGGAGCCTCTGCCTTTCCGTTGTCATACAAAGCATGCTTGCGAAAAATAATTTCACTCTTTCCACGGTGATATTCGCCGGTTCCAACTTCCCGATTGCTTTGCGGCTGATAGTTGAGCCTTTCCAGATACTCCACCAGACGAGCATCCTTCATGGGCATCCCTTGATAAAGGATGGGAGCGTCCGCGTAAATAGTGGACGGGAGCGCCCATCGCTGACTCTTCAGATGATTTTCCACGATCGATGAACAGTTTCTATAGATCCGCAGCGCGAAAAAAAAGCAAACAGATAGGACGAAAATCGCGGAGAAAAAAAGGATTTTGGGGAAAATCTTTCCTCGAGGAGAAAGAGGGAGGCGTCGAATTGTTTTTCGTATGATCACTTTGTCGTAAGATACTGCCGGAAAAGCCATTTGTCAAAAAAGATCCCGTATGATTTTTCATCCCGGACTTGCCGGAAAAAGACCATGTGTTATATTAAGAAATGCAATAACTCCTCCAACATATCGAAAAGCAATTCATGTCAGACCTCTTAAGTGACAAAAACGTTCTTGAGCTTCTGGTAGATTGGCATCGGTCCAAACGGACGGGAAAAATCCATCTCAGGAAAAAACAAATTGAGAAGGAGATTCTTCTTCGCGACGGCGCTATTCTCCGAGCACAGTCCAATCAGGATAACGAGAAGCTCGGTCAGATATTGCTCAAACGAAATCTCGTAAGCTCGTGGGACCTTGAAATCGCTCTGGGTCAAATTAAAGACCTAAACAAACGTTTGGGGCAGGTGCTGGTTGGGATGTCCGCCATCAAGGAACCTGTGTTGAACAATACACTGGTGTCTCAAACCAGAGACATCATTTTTTCTCTGGTGGATTGGGAGGAAGGCGAGTATGAGCTGAAAGAGCTGGATGACTTAGACTCCGAGGTTTATTTCGACCAACTTTATACGCCTGAGATCATTCTTCAAGGAATGAGGAGGATCTCGAATATTGTCCTTCTTCTGCGACCACTGGGAGATCTTCAGGGGTCTTTGAGGCTTGTTCCTGACTATCTTGATAAAACGCGGAGGGTCACCCTCCTTACGGAAGAAAAGAGCATCCTGGCGTTGTTGAACAAGCAGTCGACATTGAAAGAGCTGATCAAAACATCCGGAATGGAAAAGCTCACGGTCTACCGTTCCGTAGCTGCTTTGATGGCGGTGGATGTTGTGCAGCAGGAAAGCTCGGGCAATGCGGGAAAAATTGTTGACTCCGGCCCCGTCACTGTCGGTTCACGCTTGCCGGCCACCAGACGAGCGGTCAGGGGACAACGCAATTTGCTTGGCGAAATGCTTGTTTCCAACAATGTGATCACCGAAGAGCAATTGAAAGAGGCGTTGAGCATTCAGCAGTCCACACGCGACAAGAAAAAGCAATTCCTTGGCAGCGTGTTGATCCATCTGGGTTTTTGCACAGAAGAATCAATCGTTGCCTGCCTGAGCACTCAGCTTCGAATTGAGGAAGTTAAGGAATTCGAAGTTAGTGAAGAGTTGAAGAAGTCGATTCCCTTTCATGTTGCCAAGCGTTATTTCATTTGCCCGATGCGAAAACATGGATCCACGCTCGATGTTGCAATGCTGGATCCGACAAATATGTCGGCCCTGGACGATCTTTCTTTCCTTACGAGTTTGAGAATTCAGGCATTTATAACAACCAACCAATCATTGAGAGACGGTTGGAAAAAACTTTACGGTTATTCGGAAGAGAAAGGGGTCCAACGTTTCCAAAAGACGATCGAAACTCGCCGCGATTTGAGTTTCCGCAGTTTTGTCAAAGAAGACGACCTCGATTCAGAAGAAGGAGAGTTTGGAGATCTGGAAGAAGAGACTTCTTTCGACATGGGAGAGTTGGAGTCTCTGGTCACCGGTGTTGTCGAAGAATTGCAAATCGTAACCTCGGAATCTGACGCCAATCTTGCTGCGGCACAGTTGGATCTCGAAGACGCCCCGGTCGTCAAACTTGTAAACATGATTTTGCGGCAGGCGATTAAGACCGGGGCAAGCGACATCCATATCGAACCCTGGGAAAACAAGCTTGTCGTTCGATACCGCATGGATGGTGTATTACATAAAGCATTCAGCTTTCCGATTTCGATCAGCAACGCATTGATTTCACGCATTAAAATCATCGCTGGAATGGATATCGCAGAGAGACGCCGCCCGCAGGATGGGCGCGTGAAGCTACGGATGGGGAAACGCAGGATGATCGACCATCGTGTTTCGGTGGTCCCTTCGGTCTTTGGCGAGCGAGTGGTGCTCCGAGTTTTGGACCGGGCTTCGCTCGAAATCGATATGACCAGGCTTGGCTTTGATGTACAGCAGCTGGAAATGTTCAAACGCGCAATCAACCAGCCGTATGGAATGATTCTTTGCACAGGTCCAACCGGCAGCGGAAAGACCACCACACTTTATTCCGCTGTAAACTCACTGGATTCGGCATCCAACAACATCATGACCGTTGAAGAACCAGTGGAATATATGTTTCCGGGAATTTGTCAGGTACAGGTGAACGATCAGATCGGTGTCTCCTTTGCTACGGTGCTGAGATACTTTTTGAGACAAGATCCGGACATCATCCTTGTGGGAGAAATTCGTGATCTCGATACGGCGGAAACGTGTTGTAAAGCCGCACTCACGGGCCACCTTGTTATGAGTACGGTTCACACGAACGATGCGCCGGCTGCGATTGGGCGTTTAATCGATTTAGGGTTGAAACCGTATTTGATTTCAGCTTCGATGCTTCAGGTAATTGCGCAAAGACTTCTTCGTAAAATTTGTGCGCGTTGCAAAACCGAAGTTGACTACGATAAGAATGTGCTTGTGGACGCGGGGTTTACAGAACCAGAAGCGGAAGAGGTCACATTATATCGTGGCACCGGATGTGAAGCGTGCGGAAACACGCGATTCTATGGCCGAATGGCAATCTTTGAAATCATGCAGGTGACGCGAAAAATCAAAGCTGCTATTGCCGCTGATTTGCCCGCCGATCAAATAAAGGAAATCGCGATTAGTGAAGGAATGAAAGACCTGCGCCGTGCTGCACTCGACAAAGTGAAAGCGGGCGTTTCTACTCTGGAAGAAGCGATCCAGAATACACTCTCCGACTTTTAGCTCGTGTAAGAAAGGGGATAAGGAGATATTTGAGATATGGGATCTATGAAAAAAATCTAAAAAGATTTATCCCCCAATCTCCATCATCTCCATATCTCCCTTCTTACACTCTTCAGAATTTACACTTCTGAAATTCTTCCAGCGTCGTGATTCCCTGATTAATGCTCTCCAGACATCGTTTCCGAAGTGTAATCATCCCGTGTTCGGCCGCGACATTCTCAATTTCTTTCGCTGAATTATTTTTCGTAATCGCGTCCGCTACAGCGGGGTCACAGCTGAGGACCTCAAAAATAGCAGATCGTCCTGTGAAACCCAGGAAATTGCAATCCTGACAGCCGGCCCCGACATAAGCGTTCAGTTTAGCGGATTCCTGCTCGGTCAGACCCATCCGGACCAACATGGACTGGGAAATCGGCATCTTTTCGCAACAGTGCACGCAAACGCGGCGGATCAAACGCTGATTTATGACCAACGATAGAGATTGGGAAAGCATGGAAGGAGAAGCTCCGAGTTCCCGCAACATGGCTATGGTGCTGGCGGCAGATAAGGCGGTGAGAGTCGCAACCACAACGCACTTAGCAGATACTTTGCACACCGTGGCTGCGGCTTCGGCATCCGGAATGTCCGAAAGAAAAATCACATCGGGATCCGATTGGATGACCGAGCTCAGTCCGGTTTTAAAATCAAAACCGTTGGCAGGATTAATTTCGGATTGATGGATATTGTCCACATTGGAAAAAATCGGAGACTCAAGCGTCATCACCTTACGGTTGGAACTTGAAAACTGTCCCATCATTGCATATTGAGTTGTATTGCAACCATTCATCAACGGACCACTAATCAGGACAAGGCCATGCGATGCCTGTAAAGAACGGCATACGCTTCTGTATTCATCCGGAAGTAGACCGATGTCCGTAAGGTCGCGCAGGAAAGTGGACAGATCCACTATTTTGATGCTGACACTTTCACCGTGAGGATTGGGAAAAGTCAGAATATTCAGCTGGAACTTCTTGTCCCCCTGACGCAGCACCATCTTGCTCGACAATGGCACGCCGCTTCTTTGAAGATCCATTTTTGCCAGTTTTTTCAGACTCGTGATGAGTGGAACTTGATCTTTTTTCGAAGGAGATTTGATCTTGTACAAAACGCCATCAATTCTGTATCGAATATTCAATTCTTTTTGGTCCGGCTCGATATGAATATCAGATGCATGACGTTTGATGGCGCCCACAATAATTTTTCGCACGACGCTCTGGTAATCAATCGTTTCCTGTTCCAGAATTCTTGCGCCACCAGGAGGGACATAGTTCTTTAGAAAGGAAAGAATTGCGAATTCATCTGTGTAGAAGGGGACAATAAACATTCCGGTCTTGCGACTAACAATATCAATTACGCTCTCATCACGTGGATTTGCCATGACGAGGGCCAAAAAGGAACGATGCGCAACTGAGAAATTTTGTAGTGGCAAAATTTTCTACTGCACACAGAATTCCGGG
>JBKKAT010000924.1:0-9006 GCA_046714535.1 Acidobacteriota bacterium
ACGAATCCCGTTTTGAATCGCGGTTCTTCTGAGGCCAGGAAAGTTACGAATGCCGGATACGGCGTTGCGGTTGACTGGCAGGAATTTACGCTCTAACATGTGAATCCTTCGTAAGAATGCATGAAAAGAAGTTTTGTTCTTGTCCTTGTTGTGCTGACTCTCGTATTTGGATACTTGAGCTTGAATGCCGGAACGGCGAAAAAACTTGTCGCTCTGGTGGACCCGCAGACGGTTCGAAGCTCAAAGTTTTATGTTGAGCCGGAAAAGAGCCTTATTGCTCAAATCTTGCAACCGCCTCAGACTCAGTCACGACCACAAACCGCCAGTCAGACTCAGACTCAAACTCAAACTCAAACTCAAACTCAAACACAGACTCAAACGTATTACATCGGTTTTGCGATGCAGAACAGTTGGAAATTTCGCACATCCGGGCCCTTGATCGCTCAACCGCAAGTAGACAAAACCTCCGTGTATTGCGTCTCCAAACCTGGTGTTTTTTACAGGGTTCAACAATCGGACCACAAGCAGGTTTGGCGCCGGAATATTGGTGAAACCGTAGAAGAAGGATTCCTTCTGAATAGCAACGTGCTCTATTACGCCACTCAGAAAGGCAGAATCGGCGCGCTCAACACAGCGAAAGGCCTCGACATTTGGACCGCGAACATTGATGGACAGAGCTTTCTTACACAACCGGCGGTGGACGAACAGAATATTTATTGGGTGAGCCAGCAGGGAACCATCGCTGCCCTGAAGCGCTCCAATGGCAAATTGGTCTGGAAATTCAAGGCACAGGGAAATTGTTCCACAATACCCTTTATTGCAAACAAGACCCTTTACGTGGGTTGTGATGATAAAACGCTCTACGCGATTCAAAGCGACGCGGGATTCGTCCAATGGAAATTCTTAGCTGACGGGGAAATTAAAGGCTCTCCTGTTGTTATAAAGGGTTCCGTTTTCTTTGGATCCGATGATACATACTTTTACTCGGTCAGTCAGGATAAAGGTTCGTTGATTTGGAAATTCAAAACCGGTGGCGCGATCCGTGGCGTTCCGATGTTTTATACGGATGCAGACGATAAAGAAATTAAGGAAGTTTTGTTCGCCTCGTTCGACAATTTCCTCTATAATGTGCGCATTAGCAACGGAAGACGCAAGTGGCTTGCGTCATTGAATGCGAGAGTACACAACCGCATGCATTTTGATCGCGCACTTATCTTTGTCGCTCCCTTCGGCGCTCTACTGAGGGGCTACGATCCCCATACGGGCGAGATGGTTGGAGAATTTAACGCTCAAGGCCGGATTCGTTCCTCACCGATTACATCCAATGACCGATTGTTTATCGGTCTCAACAATGGAGATTTATTTTGCCTGACAAGAACGCCACCACCCCCTCCTGAAACGGAAGAGACTACTCCTTCTCCCGCAACACAAACAACGACCGACGATGATGATGAGCAAGAAGAACAGACGCAGACTCAGACTCAAACCCAGACACAAACTCAAACACAAAATCAAACACAGATAAACCAGTGATTATGGAGAAGAAACTTTTTCGCTCAGGGGACGTTGCTCCGGTGAGTGGTAATTTTCAGTTCATGAAACATGAAGGGGACTCCGCGGAATGTGTGCCGCGCCTCGGAGCCTACGTTCACTTGATGAAAGGAATGAAGCTGCCACTGCATGATGAGTGCCAGGAACCTGCTGTTTGGTCTCTGATGACCGTTACCCAGGAAGAGAATGATCCCCGCATCCTGGGCATGTAGTTTTTAACGCAGAGACGCGGAGTCGCAGAGAAAAACAGAAAATATTTATTTCTATTGAAACTCTGCGTCTCAGAGTCTATGCGTTAAGAGCTAATGTCCAGTCGTTTCCGGATCACAGCTGCCAATCGCGCGATTCCTTCACGAATTCGATCCGGTTCTTCCACAGAAAAGGCAAGCCTTAAACAATTTCTTGCCGATTGATCGCTCGTAAAAGGCCGTCCTATCACGTAGGAAACTTTTGCTTCCAGGATGGATTCTTCAAGAAAGGATTCCGCATCCATCGATGGCGGAAGGGTAACCCAGATAAAAAAACCACCAGTCGGTTTTGTCCAGGAGACACCTTCCGGCATCTCGCTTGATAAAGCATGTGCGATCGCTTTGTATCTAATTTCGTAGAAGGCGCGGAGCATTTTTAGATGCGCAGGAAATTCTTTAGACGAGCAGAAACGGTAAACGATGCGCTGATCCAGCATGGAACCGCAAAGATCGGCCGCTTCTTTTGCAAGCTCGAGCCGTTTCATTAACGGTTCACTGGCAACGGCCCATCCTGTACGAAAGGTGGGCGCCCCCAGCTTCGACGCGGTCCCGAGATAAAAAATGCGATCAGAGCCGGAAGCAGCAACGGGAGCCGGCGGAACATTCTCTTCGCTGAAATAGATTTCGCCATACGGATCATCTTCTATCAGATAGGCGTCATACTTTTCGAGGAATTCGGGCAACCTTTGGCGGCGTTTCTCAGACAGACTGATTCCTGAGGGATTTTGGAAATTACTAATAATGTAGATTAACTTTTTTGAGCCGGCAGGGAGCGCTGCCAATTTCTTTTCCAGGTCATCCAGAATCATTCCCCGGTTATCCTGAGCTACCGACACCATCCGTCCTCCGGTTTTCACGAAAGCGATGAGAGCTCCCAGATAGGTCGGGTTCTCTACAAAGATGTAATCGCCCGGATCGATCAAAATCTGAGCGATCAGGTCGATGGCTTGCTGAGACCCGCTTGTGCAAACTACGTTTTCGGGTTTTGCCGCAATGCCTTTCGAATTGACATATTCACTAACCCAGTTCACAAGATTTCGCGTACCGGCTGTCATTCCATATTGCAAGTTTCTCCCTTCGTGGTCTTTTATTTCGCTGGCCGCATATTCTGCAAGTTTGTCGAGTGGAAATGTCAGCGGATTCGGCATCCCTCCAGCAAATGTGATGAGATCACGCCCGGCAACAGCCGATAATTTGGTCATCTGCCGGATCGCAGATGGCAGCATTCTTTGCGCAATGATGGAAAAGGGCTTCATGTTTACCACCTTGCATAGTTTATCAGGCATCCATTATTATCAAGTTCATAATGTTTATGGCGGGCACGGAGGCCCGCCCTCCGGTTAGCAAACTCAAAGAATGATTCTTTCCCGTTCACAGTTTTTAGCCCTGTCTTCACTCTTTCTATTGATTTGGTTCCGTTTCGAGAGTTTTTTTCATTCGCTCTGGCTCTTGAATGGAGCAGTCGCCTTTTTGTCCGCACTTCTGTTCATTCCCTTATTCAAATCGGTACACGGGAAAAGCCGATATGTCATTGCAAGTCTATGGCTTCTGATCAGCTGTGTTCTGATCGCCGATTTTATTCATTTCTCGTTCCTTGGCAAGTATTCAGAGGCCGGTTTCCGGAAAGAAGTGGATCAAGTCACATCCATTGTTCATGAAAGGGCAACCAGGCAAGTGGAAATACTTCACGATTATGCGGATGAAGTGCGGGAAGAATTGAACGCAATCGATGTACTGAGTCCGGGAAGCATTTTTGTCCGGCTACAGGATCGATTGGGACGAAAGGACTATTCATGGGCCGTTTACGATGATGAAGGCGCATTGCTGGCATGGAAAGGGGAATTTGCAACACGAGAAATCAGAATCCTGCCGGAATCGGAAGAGATATCCGTTTATAACGCATTGCATCAGCAGTTTCTGCGGCTCAAACAAGTAGCACTTCTAAAAAACTTGACATTCATCATCGTAGTCAACAAACCAATTGCTGCTGACTACGGAATCCGGACACGTTATTTGCGAACATACAACTTATTGACGGATGGTCTTACGATCCGTCCCGATCTTTTATACAACTCTCAAGTTAAGATTCCGGGATCCTCAGATTTGGTGATCAAGAATTTTACGGTCACTCCGGAATTTTCAGTGACCGTCCTCCTGAAAGAAACGCAATATCAGGAATTTCTAGCCCACCAAAATTTCAAGCTTCACTGGTGGTTTGAGTTAGCTGCTCTCCTTTATCTATTGTTTGGCGTTAGTTATTCGTTTTTTGAATTCATTGGCATATCGGGACAACAGGTGTCCAGCAGGACCCTCTGGAGTAGCTGGCTGGTGATCGTTCTGATTTCGTCTTTTGGATTGGTGTTGGTTTCTGAATTTTCGGTGTTCGGCGCCTCCTCGTTTTTCAAAAACACGACGTTCCCCGGTAAATGGTGGTCTCAAATCGCTTCGCCAGGCGGTCTATTGATCAGTTCTTTTTTAGCGCTGAATGTTGTCTGGAGTCTCGCAGTTTTGCTATGGAAGACTAAGCCAATTTTTCAATGGAAGCATTCCTGGCTGAATTACGGGTGGTTATTTGCAGTATCTCTTGTTGCCGGCTGGTTGATTCAAGCCTATTTCGGCTTCATTAAATCCGTACTCGTTCACGAACCGTTCAATCCGATTGGCGATCCTCTTTTCCAGGCGACTCTTACGAAAGGGCCGCAAGTCTTAGGCATTCTCTGGCTCGATCTGAGCTTTCTGATTCTGGTCGGTATTTTGTTTGGCATCGGGCTGGCACCCATTTTGAGAACCGCTAAGGAATTTATCCGGTTCCTTTGTCTGCAGATCCTTACTGCGGCCCTGTTTCTGGTTTCTTTACCGCAAGAAACGTCGGTCCCGATGATCACATCCTTGCTCCTTTTTCTTGGGACTGGTTTTTTTGTTTTTTTCCTGCCGCGCCTGGGAAATCGTTTTGAGCGGATGAATCTCTTTTCGAGATTTTTGATCGCGCTTCTGCTATTTTCGATTGTAAGTTTTGTTTTTCACTTCACTCGTTTTTATTTTGCCCGGAATTTGCGGAAAGAATTCATCGAAGACTCTGCGAAACAGGTGCGCGAGCAAGACAAAGTGATCCAAACGATTCTCGCTTCTTCACGGAAGCAGCTCGATGAAGCGTTGCTTCGGTTATCCATTGATCCAAAGATTCCGGATCTGGCGTTTCGTTTGTGGACACGGACCGACCTGGCGCGGTTCGGGGCTCGTTCTTCGCTGGAAATTTACGATGAAGAAGGAAGATTGGTGAACCGGTTCTCCGTGAATTTGCCGCGGCTGGCGATTCCTATTCTGGACACAGTGCTGGAAGGGGGATGGGGAACCGAGCGGCGATTTGTGTTGCTGGGAAACGTGCGAAAACCGGTGCATTTTGCGGTTCGTGATATTCCCGGAGTCGGATATCTTGTGATCGAAGCAGCTCAGGACTACGAAAGCCTTCCCTTTATGGCCCCCACCAATCCTTTCCAGGAGCTTTTTCGATTTCATACCGATGCAACCAGCGCTCTCACGCCGGATTTGAATGTCTATGATTTCCAGTGGCGTCCCGTCTTTGTTTCTCGCGCTGATCTTTCCCTCTCAACACAGCAAGGCCAGGATCTTTTGCGCGAAAAAAATTCCGGATGGGTTCAGGAAAAATGGGGCGAGAGAACTTATGACGTCTATTTTTTCCAGGTCAATACGGGTTATGCGGCGCTGATTCTTCCTGCGGTCGCAGCTTATGTTCATCTCGTCTACCTCATAGACCTACTGGTGATCAATCTTGTATGGCTTTCCGTGTTTTCTCTGATCTTTGTCACGTTCTTTCGCCATTATCTGATCTTGCATTTTCAAGCACACGCGGTGGCCGGTTTTAATTTTTTCCAAAAATTGATGATCGCATTCGTCGTGTTTTCGATGATTCCGATGGTTTCGTTTTCGCTCGTTATGCGCAATTACGCCTGGGAAAAGGAGATTGAGGAAGTTACTTCCCGAGCCTTAAATTCCTTTTCCGTCGCGACAAAGGTCGTGGGAGATTACTTGTTTTTCCGGGCTGAGGAGCAGGATGTCTCGCGCGAACAACTGTTTTCGAATGAGCTTCTGGAATGGATCAGTCAGGTTACGCAACAAGATGTGACGTTTTATTACAATCGACATCTTCTTGCCTCCAGTAACCGCGAGTTGTACGCGGCAGGACTTCTGCCGGAGCAGATGCCGGGACAAACCTACGTCGACCTGTTCCTGAAAGGGCAGAAGTACAGCATCAGTGAAGCCCGGATCGGAGAATTCCGTTTTTTGAATGTCAGTGGAAGAATTTATACCGGTAGATACCGCGATGAGGTGATCACCATTCCATTCCTGATCGA
The DNA here is from genome assembly GCA_046714535.1 of Acidobacteriota bacterium. Lineage (GTDB taxonomy): Bacteria > Acidobacteriota > HRBIN11 > JAKEFK01 > JAKEFK01 > JAKEFK01. The sequence continues at coordinate 6,173 of JBKKAT010000924.1, forward strand.
AGAACGGTCTCTTCAGGAAGAGATCACCGAGTTGCGCGAGTACATGATGCTGGTTGGCGCAGGGCTTGTTTTGCTCGCCGTTATGCTGGGTTACTTCCTTGCGAATCGTTTTTCCCAGCCGGTGGAGGTGTTGATTCAGGGGACAAGCGAAATGTCGCGTGGTAATCTGTCCTACCGGATCCGGGAGCGTTATCGCGACGAATTCCGGCAGCTCGTGAATTCCTTCAACGCGATGGCAGCCTCCCTCGACGAGCAGCAAACCACCCTCGAACGCAGGCGCGCTTACATCGAAAACATACTGAACAATATTACTACTTCTGTAGTATCTGTTGACAGTACTATGAATGTAGCAACTTATAATCCGGCTGCTGTAAACCTGTTCCGGATGCCCATCCCTCACTCAGGCCCGCTGGAGAATCTGGTTCCGGATGGTCCCGAATGGCAGTCCGTTGCCGCCGCATTGAAGTCCTTTGTCGCGAATCGCGAAAAATTCGGGCTCAAAGAGGTCGCTTTGCGCAGCGTTCAGCAGGACGCGTATTTGCGCATGGTATACGTCCCCTTGTTTGCCGAAGGTAAGTGGAATGGCGCGATTCTGCTGGTGGAAGACATCACCGAAATCATTCGTTCGAACCGCCTCTCTGCGTGGGCGGAAATGGCTCGACGCGTAGCGCACGAAGTGAAAAATCCTCTCACGCCGATTCAACTTTCTATTGAACACCTGGTTCGCGTCTATCATGACAGGTCAGAAAACTTTGGCGATGTGCTTCGCGAATGCAGTGAAGCCATTCTCAAACAAGTGAAGACATTACGCCGCCTCGTATCTGATTTTTCCCAATATGGTAGACCCGCTGTGCTAAACAGGACAAATGTGGCGCTGGAACCCTTTTTGAGGGAGTTGATTTCGCATTATCGTTTTCCGGAGGGAATTGGAGTAGAAACAAATATCCAGGAGCATCTGCCGGCAGTAAAGATGGACGAAGATAAGATTCGTGGCGCGCTGATGAACATCATTGAAAATGGCTTGCAAGCGATGAATGGCAACGGAAGAATTGTCTTAAAAGCGGAACATACGGGAGACTCCGCTGTACAGATTCAGATAGAGGATACGGGTCAGGGCGTGCCTGTTGAGATTTTACCCCGGCTTTTCGAACCCTATTTTTCTACAAAAACGGGTGGCACGGGGCTGGGTCTGGCGATCGCGCGCAAAAATATCGAAGATCATGGCGGCAAAATTCAGGTAGAAAGCAAAGAAGGCAAAGGCACAACAGTCACGATTACCCTCCCCGTGTAAGACCCAAAATTTAACACAGAGACACAGAGTCACAGAGAAAAAAAGCCTTTAAAACTCTGTGTCTCTGTGACTCTGTGTTAAAAAAAGCTTGGCTAGGGGAGGAGGAGGATTTTGCCAGTGGAGGCTCTACTTTCCAGGCGGTCATGGGCATCTGCCGCTTGTGAGAGGGGAAAGGTTTGATCCATCCGAATCTTTAGGACACCTGTTTGAACCCACTGAAAGACTTCGCTGGCACGTTCCAGCAATTCTTCCCGTGTTGACGTGTAATGAGCCAGGGAAGGCCGGGTCATAAAGAGCGAATTGCGGGCAAGCAAGGAAGCACTGAATGGTGGGACCGGTCCGCTGGATTGTCCGAATAGCACAAGAAGTGCGCGTGGTTTCAAGCACTCCAGACTCCGTTCAAATGTGGTTTTTCCTACCGAATCATATACAACGGTCACGCCCAGATTTTTCGTAATTTTTTTTACTTCTTCCAGAAAATCTTTCTTTTCATAATTAATAACTTCATCTGCGCCTGCTTCGCTTGCGATGTGTGCTTTCTCCTCGTTCGAAACTGTGGCAATTACGAATGCTCCAAAATGTTTACACGCTTGAACGAGCAACCGGCCCACACCACCTGCAGCAGCATGGATCAAGACTTTATCTTGTGCTTTTACGTAGTAAGTTCCATGCGTTAAGAAATGGACAGTCATTCCTTGCAACAGGATTGCCGCTGCTTGCATGTACGAGATTCCCTGGGGAAGCGGAATGAGTTTTTTTGCAGGAACAACCGCATATTCGGAGTACGCTCCCGGGTGCATTGTGAAAGCCACGCGGTCGCCAACAGAAAATTCTTTAACATTGGGACCAACTTCGTCTACTTCACCGGCCCCTTCCACTCCGGGTGTAAAAGGTAATTCCAGCGCATACAACCCGGTGCGATGGTAGATGTCGATGTAATTGACTCCGATCGCTTCAAGCCGGACTCGAACTTCTCCTTCCTTGGGATGCGGAATGTCGGTCTCCCATAACCGGAATACGTCCGATCCACCGTAGCGATCAATTCTGATTGCTTTCATGGGAGATCTCCTTCATTCCGTCTGTCTCAGTTCATGGGAGAGGGGTTCGCAGAGGGATTCTTTGTCCATCACGAATATAGACAGAACCGGCAATCGCTTTTGCCATCCTTTTATAATCTGCTGCGAGCGTTGCAATTTGTACGTGATCCGTCAGCTGATTGTATTCGTTCGTTAAAGCCACGACCGAAACCGACAGAAGCGGGATTTTGCGCCACACGCCGTAGCGGTCTTCGGTTTCAATGTAACCCCGTTGACGGTCTTCCTGCTTGTAAAAATACGGGATGATCTGATCAAAACGTTCGACAACGCTGAGACACATGTTGTCTGCGAGATCCGGATGAGTAATAAACACAAAATCGTCACCCGCAATATGTCCGACAAAATCGGTGGAATGCCCCAGCTTGAGGACGGTTTCGCGGATAATCTCGCCGGTTTGTTTAATCACATGATCGGCTTTCGCATATCCATATGCATCGTTGTACGAT
>JBKKAT010000925.1:0-3100 GCA_046714535.1 Acidobacteriota bacterium
GAAAAAATCACAAGACTGACCAGAAGTTCTATTAAAGTAAAGCCTCGATTCATAAATGATTCATTGTGAAATATAGGTTACAAACTTTTGTCTCATTTTAAATTTTGTATTGGGAAGCTCACCTGTACCATCCGGCTTCAACAACATATATCCCACTTCTACCGTCACTCTTTTCACACCCGCGAATGGGTCTCCATCGGCAACGTTCCATGTCAGGGAGTAGCCTTTGAAGTCCGGGTCTGCATCCAGCCGCTTCAGGGCATCTGGAGGATGAGGCCCCGCGGTCAAATCAGCATGGGAAAAACCGAGCGCTTTAAGTTGATCCAGCTTTTCATAACCAAGATGATTCATCGCGGACATGCGTCCGGCGGTCGTGATTTGATGATAGCCGGAAGGAAGCAAAGCCATGATCCCCAGCGCAACGATCGCAAGGATCAACACCACAACCAGAATTTCCATCAACGTGAAGCCTTTGTTCATCCTGCTTCCTCAATTTGCACGGCGCCGATCGAATCTACCGTAACCCGATACCGTAAATATGGTCCTTGAAATTCAATCAGGTAGGGGGTTGCCGCTCCGTTTGCTGTTTTAATTCGTCCGCGTGGATCAAACAGCAGGGTTGCCTGACCGGCTGCGAAAATAGCGGTGCTGAGAATCTGAACGTTATCGGCGATATCAGTGTCCATGTTCGGAACAGCTTGAATGATCCCAGCGGGAAAATACTGAAGTTTGTAAGTATTGGGAGCGCCGAGATGGCTCTTATCGTTGATCACCATTTGATAATCGGTTTTCTGCGAAACGGATAAATTCCTCGCCATGCGGACCTGAATTGCAAACTGGTTGGCGGCGGTTTTGACGTGATAGCCTTGCAGCATCCGGTAAAGCGTCGGAATTGCAAAAAGAAGAAATACGCCGATGATCGCAACGACCACCAGAGCTTCCATCAGCGAAAAACCCCGGCGGATCCGGCTACTCATGATATGCTGCCCCCCGCCCGCAATTTTGCACAGCAAGTTTATCACGATTTGAACGCGAACGGTAAACGAAAGCATCCTCTGATAGCGGGCGGATTTGTGTGTTGCTTGCCGGGGGAAAGCCGAGGCTCAAGAGGCTCAAAGGGCTCAAGGGCTCAAGAGGCTGGCAGCGGTCATTTGTTAAATTCCGACGAGACGAAGGAATTTTTGAAACTCCGGATCGGCCCTAAGAGAATCGAAATTGGGATCAATTTTCAACAGGACCAGATCGGCAGAACGAACCTGATAGCTCTTGCGCAACCATTCCATGGCCTTTGTTTGATTCCCCAATTGTGCATACGCTGCGGCAACGAGATCCGGATCCACCGAGGTTGCACCATCGGAAAGTAGATTCTCCAACAGAATGACACCTTCGCGTCGCATACCGTGGACTGCGAATGCTGTAGCAATTCGGGCAACCACATCTTTCGAACCAAGATCCTCACAGCGGCGATAAGCTTCGAGAGCTTCCTCGATCGCTTTCTTCCCCAGGAACGCATCACCCAGGAGCATGTTTGCCGTGATCGGATCCATTTGATCCATGTGTTTGTACGCATACTGGATTGCTTCATCGTATTTTCGCAAACTCGTGAGCATTCGAATGTTTTCTGCGTGAAGAACCGGCGAGAGTGGGTCACAATTGATCGCGATCTTTAACTCTTCCAGAGCGGCTTCCGGTTGCTGTCTTACAGTGTATAGCCTTGCCAGATAGGAGTGCGCGCGCGAAGAGCTCGGGTTTAGAACGATCGCTCTTTTCAACTCTTCTTCCGCGATGTTTAGATTCCACAGATAAAACAAATTCACGGCTCCCAGCACTGTATGGCCTTCCGATAATTTTTCCTGCAATTCCAGACCGCGCGTTGCAGAATCCCCCGCTTTTCCATACAAATCCCTGTCGGAGGATTTCTCTGCAAGGTCCAGATAGGACAAAGATCTCGCAGAATAAGCAGCCGCAAAATTGGGATCCAGAGCGATCGCTTGATCGTATAGTAGAACGGAGGAAAGCAGATCCTCGCGAGAATTCTGATAGTACCGGTAACGGCCTTGTTGATAGAATTCCAGAGCCGCCGGGTTAGCCGCGGGTTCTGTCATGAAAAATCTTTTCTGTTCCTGACTCAAATTCATCTTCAATTGTTGCGATACTTGCTCAACGATCGCGAGGCGAGTTGCGGGAAGGTCCTCCATTTTCGGGCTGTACTGACCGGTCCATAGCTGACCTTTTCTCACGTGCAAGAGCTGCACTTCCAGACTCCCTGTTCCAGGATCGTTCCATCTTCCCGTCAAAATATGCGTCGCTCCTAACGCGCGGGCCGCCGCCGCAGCATCGCTAAACCTGCCGTAGCGAAAGGCGGACAGGGGCTGAATCACTTGAAGACCGGACAACACGGAGAAGCCTTCGATTAAAGAGTCCGTCATTCCGGCGGTCAGATCATCCGCTTTTTCATTTCCCTCATTGACCTGGATCGGGAGTACAACAAAAACAATGGGGTTCTTTGTCCGTGGCACAAGAAAAAAAAGCGCCGCAGCAATGGCAATCACTACCACACCAATGACTACCAGAACCGGAGCTAATCGCTTTCCGGGAAGAACAACAACTTCCGCTTCCTTGATTTTTTTCTTGTCCGGTTCCTTTTTGGTCTCAGGGATGGATTTGGATCTTAAAGTTGTGAGCACTTTTCGGAGATCCGCCGCAGAAGGCAGCCGTTTCTTGCGTTCTTTTACGAGTGCATGAAGCAAAATACCGTCGAACTCTTCTTGCAAGTGTTCTTTATAATCACTCGGGTTCACAGGATCATCGGTTTGAATCCGTTTGACAATTGTGGCGGGGTCGTTTCCCTGAAACGGTTGTTCTCCGGTGGATGCTACGTAAAGTAGCGAACCTATTGAGAAAAGATCTGAGCGGACATCCAAATCTTCTCCGCGTGTTTGTTCCGGCGAAAAATAAAAAAGTGAGTCCCATGGTATTCCGGCTGCACTGATTTCGACGATGCCGCGAACACCTTTCAACGGAAGGGAAGGAGCAATTTTTTGAGGTAAACCAAAATCAAGGAGTTGTGCCGGACCATTCAGCGTCAAAAGAATATTGC
>JBKKAT010000926.1:0-2849 GCA_046714535.1 Acidobacteriota bacterium
TGAAAACACGGCGGCTCACAAAATAAACTTCCGCCTGAAATGGGGATTTGAAGCCGAAAGGCCAGCTCATCAGTTTCGTGAGAACCGGCAAATTCATCGTAGAGAGCGTGTGTCGTCCGGCTGTAAAAACATCGAGCGCCTTTCCATCGCGAAAGAATACGGCGACCTGACTTTCCGATACGATCAGCTGAGCGCCCATTTTTATTTCATCGCTGCCGGGAAAACGCCATACCATGTCTTCCCCGGTGTCTTCTTTCCACTGAATGACTTCAATTGCCATCGATAACCTCCGTTAACCCGTCACGGTGAATAGGTTCTTTCGATCTTCTATGCGTTTTTCCAACGCAGCGATCTGTTGTTCCCATTTTTTTCGCTGTTCGCCATGAGTGAGTGTTGGATCATTTTTCAAAACATTTTCGAGAGCTTCCACGTCTCCCACCAGGGAAAGATCGTACTGGTACATTCTGTCCAGTTCTGCTTCCTGAATTTTTACTTGATCAAAGAAGCCGGAGTATCCGTAGGAAGCATGCCTGATTGTATTGGCAAGTCGGAACAGTTTTTGTGAAAGGAGATCCACATCATCCAGCTCCGCCAGATTCCCTGCGTTCAGCTGTTCGCGTTTGACTTCATCCAAAACCTGACGCGAAGCATCAATGCGGCTTGCAAGATACTCGCGAAACCTCTTATCTGTGTCACGGCGTGCCTCTTTTTCCCGGTAATCTTTGACTCCCGGTATCGCATCCGCCAATTTTTCCAACCAGTTCTTTTCGCTCTGGTACATATCTAACCTCCGTTTCAGTGCTGAGTGCAAAGTGCTGAGTCACTGTTGAGCTGTTTTTCACTCAGCACTCAGCACTCATTACTCAGCACTTCTTACGCATTCGCGCCGCAGCACTTTTTATATTTTTGCCCCGATCCGCAAGGACAAGGATCATTGCGTCCGACTTTTTGGCCCTTACGAACGGCAGTCACAACCGCCGATTCCAAAGAAGGGCCGGAGAACTGCACCGCCTTGGGCACTTTTACAGGTCTAGGCGCATCTTCTGAGGAAGGGGGCTGAGTCATGAATACATATTTTACGATTTCTTCTTCCATTCGGTTCATCATCTCTTCAAAAAGCGCAAAGGATTCTTTTTTATATTCGATCAAGGGATCCCGTTGCCCATAACCTCGAAATCCAATTCCTTCCTTTAAATGATCGAGTCCGTAGAGATGATCCTTCCACTGCGAATCAATGACATGCAGCATTAACAGCCGTTCGTGAATGGCCCATCTTTCGGATCCAATCCGTGTTTTCTTTTCGCTGTAGAGCTGTTCCAGTTTTTGATATAAAAAGTCGTAGATATTGTCGGGATTTTCCAGTTGTCGAATTTTTTCCGGATCCACATCCATCCCGAATTGTCCGCGCAGGTCATTTAACAGCCCCTCAACGTCCCAATCCCGTGGATCTTTTCCTTGAGGACAGCGTTCTTCGACCTGCCATTTCAAAATGGCTTCGCAAAGTTCCATGATGTATTCGGTATGGGATTCTTCTTCCAGAACCTTGCGCCGCAAACCGTAAATAGCTTCTCGCTGTTTATTCATGACGTCATCGTATTCCAGTAAGTGTTTCCGGATTTCGAAGTTCCGTCCTTCTACTTGTTTTTGCGCATGTTCGATAGAGCGTGTGACGAGTTTGTGTTCGATGGGAACGCCCTCTTCCATTCCAAGCTTCTGCATGATCGGCGAGATGCGATCGCTGCCGAAAATGCGCATCAAATCATCTTCCAAAGAAAGATAAAAACGGGAAGAACCAGGATCCCCCTGGCGGCCTGCGCGCCCCCGCAATTGATTATCAATGCGTCTCGCTTCGTGACGCTCCGTGGCGATGATGTGAAGGCCTCCCAGATCGGCGATGCCGGGACCCAGCACGATGTCCGTACCACGTCCGGCCATGTTCGTTGCAATGGTGACCGCCGCGCTTTGTCCGGCGACCGCGACGATCTCGGCTTCCTTCTCGTGATACTTCGCATTCAACACAACATGTTTGATGCCGGTTCGCTTGAGCAGCCCTGAAAGCCGCTCCGACTTTTCGATGCTCACCGTACCCACCAGAACGGGGCGGCCCGTCGAGTTCATCGATTTAATCTCTTCTACGACAGCATTGAACTTTTCTTTTTCAGTGCGGTAAACAACGTCAGGATAAGAAAGTCTGATGAGATCTCTATTTGTTGGAATCACCAAAACGTCCAGGCTGTATATTTTCCCGAATTCCACCGCTTCCGTTTCCGCTGTTCCTGTCATACCGGCGAGCTTCTTGTACATGCGGAAATAGTTTTGCAGAGTGATGGTGGCAAGCGTTTGATTTTCCGATTCGATTTTTACATTTTCTTTTGCTTCCAAAGCTTGATGCAGCCCGTCACTGTAGCGGCGACCCGGCATCAAGCGCCCGGTAAATTCATCGACGATGATGACCTGTCCATCTTTTATGACGTAGTCCACATCCACTTCAAACAGAGCATGTGCCTTGAGTGCCTGGTGAATATGGTGCAGCCAATCCATGTTATTTGGATCGTAAAGATTTTGAATTCCTAGCAGACGTTCCGCGTGAACGATTCCTTCTTCTGTTAGAGAAACAGCATTTGCTTTCTCATCAACCGTATAGTCGGTGTCTTTCTTTAAACGGGGAATAATGCGATCAATCCGGTAATACTTATCTGTGCTTTCTTCGGCAGGTCCCGAAATAATCAAGGGGGTTCGCGCTTCATCGATCAGGATGCTGTCCACTTCATCCACGATCGCGTAATGATGTGCGCGCTGGACGTAATCCCGGAGATCATATATCATGTTGTCGCGCAAATAATCGAACC
>JBKKAT010000927.1:0-4210 GCA_046714535.1 Acidobacteriota bacterium
GTCCTGAATCTCCTTCATCCGTGTCTGTCCATCATCCATATGCTTCTCTAACCTGCTTCGATACGTGTAGCTGGGAAGATCGAATTCCTTTTTCATCAGGTTGTAAGACCATTTACTGATCATCAGCTCACCGAGCGGTTTTTGAATTCCCTTCAGCTCACCAAATACACCGGAAAACAAAACTTGAGGAATCAACAGAATCGGCACCATTGCGATGGCCTTATCCGGAGAATCTACGATGGTGCTTACAAACAGTCCCATGGCTATTCCTGCAAGCCCGCAAAGCAGGAGCGGCCAGTATGCGGTAAAAAAATCGGAAGGCACCAGCAGCGCAAGCACCAGACATTGAACAAAAACAAGTCCTGAAAGAATAAAAAATTTTGAACACAGATAAGGGACAATCGATAAATAAACCATTCGTTCCCGCCGGTAAAGCGGAAGTTCTTTGCAAATCTCTCGCGCTGAATTATTACAGCCAAACCAGAGGGCAGCCAGGATCATCATGAACAGCCGGTGGCTCAGATTAGAAGTAGCAATCACAATGAAGAAAGCGATGAGTGGCGCCTGGAGCAGGAGAATCCCCGTGTTTTTCTTATCGCGGAGAATGATGTTCAGATAACGTCTCGAAAGTGTGACCCATTGAGAAATTTGTTCACCCACCGATTCGTGGATTGTTACGGGAGAAGTGGTCTCTTTGCGCTTGGAAGGCAGCACCTGGTCCCGCAATTGCGAGACAGCGTGTTGATGAAGCACGGTTGCATGGAATTCGTTTTGCCAGTCTTCCGCCGGTCTATCTTTGATCTTGGAATAAAGAGATCCTATCGATCTGACACGAAAAAAACTTCTCGCTTGTTCAGGTGAGCCGAAGAAGATCAAATGGCCATAGTGCATCATCGCGATTTTTGAAAACATGTCGGCGTGTTCCAGAAGATGTGTGGTCATGATGATGATCCTGCCATCCTGAGCCAGACGTTTGAAAAGGATCATCAACCTTTCATCTAGCGAAGGATCCAGTCCTGAAGTCGGTTCGTCCAGGAACAGAAGTCCGGGCTTTGTGAGAAGTTCGATCGCTATGTTTACGCGTTTACGCTGTCCACCACTGAGACGGTGAACTGCCTGTCTTTCCTGCTCTTCCAGTTCCAGTTCAATCAACGTTTCCCAAACGCGCGCTTTTCGCTCTTTTTCGGACATATCAGCAGGAAGGCGAAGTTTGGCTGCATACATCAATGTTTCATGAACGGTCAAATCGCGATGAACAATATCATCTTGCGGCACGTAACCAATGTTTCGTTTGAAAAGCGCAAAGTGAGAGTAAACTTCCAGTCCATTGAGCTGAACGCGCCCGCCCAGCGGATAAGTTTGACCGCTCAAACACTTGAGGAGTGTGGTCTTACCGGATCCGCTTGGACCGATCAAACCTATTAATTCGTTAGAAGCGCAGGAGATGGTGACACGATCGAGAATTCTTTTTTCGCCGGCTGCCATATTAATTTGCCAACCGATCAACCGGCTTTCACGCTGAAAAGTGTAAACATTCAGGAACTCCCCGGTGTAAATCAGGAAGTAAGGCATGATCACAACCGAATCGCCCGGTTGCAGATAGGCTTTCCGGACCGGCATATCGGAAACGTAGGTTCCATTGGAACTCTGGAGGTCTTCGATGTAAACGTTTCCAGCTTCGCGATGGATTCGCGCGTGGAAAGCGGAAACGGTCGGATGATCCAATATCAGATTTGACTTGTCATTTCTGCCGATTACCATGGGAAAAGTTACCGGTTGCTGTTGAACGAATGCAGAGATTTGCATCTCTTGCATTCGAGGCACGGGACCGCTTGTAACGGGCGCAGCCGCGGACACAAGCGGACTTAAAAACATCGCATGCTGGGTAGGGTCCGGCCCACTGATCGCGGTGCAATGAAACGTGATGTTTTCTATGGAAAAGACTTCTCCTGGTTTTACAACTGCATTCCGGCAGGGCTTGCCTTTATAGAAAAATGCCGCACCCGGCTCAATGGCCGAAAGGATCAGGGAGTCTTTGGTATATTCGATGTTCAGATGATTTGGACGTATCGCCGATTCAGAAATCTTGAGATCGCTCCCTCTGCCGCTCCCAAGAGTGTTGGAGCCAATCTTCAAGTGGAAGATTTGTTCCTCGGGCGTCTCGGGCGATTTTACGAGAATCAGCTCCATGCTCGATCTATTATAGAACCAAAAACTTAGCTGCGTGTAAGAAGGGAGATGGGGAGATATTTGAGATATGGAGATATAAAAAATAAAAAATCATCTCTTTATCCCCAATATCTCCTGATCCCCCTTCTTACACAGCTTTGCGCCTTAGCGTCTTTGCGTTAATCTTACGGCATGAAAGTGGATCGGGAACTGGTTTTACAAATTGCGAAGCTTGCGCACTTGGAACTAACTGAAGGAGAAGTTCAGTTGTTTACCACACAGCTTGGCAGCATCCTGCAATATGTGGAGAAACTGAACGAGGAGTCTGACCAGGCGGAGCCATTCGTGTTTAGTGAGTTATTGTCTCTCCCTTTTAGAGAAGATGCAGTGACGCCCTCTTTGCTCATCGATGAATCGCTACAGAATGCTCCGGACCGCACGAAGGATTTTTTTCGCGTTCCAAGGATTATTCCGTGATCAATCTTTGGAAAGCGACGATTCACGATCTTTTGCTGGCCTACCGTTCGAAAGAAACGTCACCGATCGAGGTTTGCCAGGTGCTATTCGACCGGATCGATCAATACGATTCATCGATCGGAGCATTCTTGAGAATCGATCGGGCGAACGTGATGCAGCAAGCGGCAGAAGCCGCAAAAAATCTGGATCGCCCCTTGTGCGGGGTGCCACTCGCCATCAAGGACAATATTTCTACGCAAGACCTTGAGACGACCTGTGCCTCCCGTATTTTACAGGGATACAGGCCCCCTTATGACGCCACAGTGATCTCCCGTTTGAAACAAGCAGGCGCCATCATTCTGGGGAAAACGAACTGTGATGAGTTTGCGATGGGTTCGAGCACCGAAAATTCCGCGTTTCAACAAACACGAAATCCCTGGAACACCGGATACACTCCCGGCGGCTCTTCCGGAGGCTCAGCGGCTGCGGTTGCGGCAGGATTGGCTTTCGGGGGATTCGGATCGGACACAGGCGGATCGGTCCGGCAACCTGCGTCTCTTTGCGGGGTCGTTGGATTGAAACCGACTTACGGTCGCGTTAGTAGGTATGGATTAGTAGCATTCGGTTCGAGTCTCGACTGCATTGGCACTTTGTCCCGTTCCGTAGAAGATGCCGCCTTGCTATTAAAAACAATCGCGGGCCGGGATCCGAAAGACAGCACCAGTTCGACAGCACCGGTGCCGGATTATCCTTCCTTGACGAAGGATACCCGAGTGCTGCGGATTGGAATTCCACGGGAGTATTTTGGGAAGGGGATCGATCCGGAGGTTGCTGCAAAAATCGAGTGCAGCCTGAAAAGCATGGAAGGCAAGGGGTTCATCAAATTACAGTCCATTTCGTTGCCTCATACAGATTCGGCGATTGCCGCTTATTATGTCATTGCAACAGCCGAAGCCTCTTCGAATCTTTCCAGATTTGATGGTGTGCGGTACGGATACCGTGCAAAAGAAACGACTCTTCGTAAAATGTATTCCCGCACGCGCGCAGAAGGTTTCGGTCCTGAAGTAAAACGGCGTATCATGCTTGGCACCTTTGCATTGAGCGCGGGTTATTATGATGCTTACTATATGCGTGCTTCTAAAATTCGTTCTTTAATAGCAGAGGATTTTCGCAAAGCATTCGAAGAGGTTGATTTGATTTGTACTCCCACATCTCCGACTCCCGCGTTCCCGCTGGGAGAAAAAGTGGACGATCCGCTGTCGATGTATCTTTCCGATGTGTACACGGTGACCATGAATTTAGCCGGCTTGCCTGCGATCTCTGTGCCCTGCGGTTTGCATAGCTCCGGCCTGCCGGTCGGACTGCAGATCATTGGAAACTATCTGGATGAAACCGCGATGTTTGCCTTTGCATCGTCATTTTTAGAAACTTATCCGATCGCGTTTCCGGAGCTATCATGAAATGGGTTAATCTGGTCGAGTTTCTGGTTCAGTATGCTTTCTTCTTGATTTCTGCGGCGGTCCACGAAAGCGCACATGCGTGGTCCGCGTACAAATTTGGAGATCCCACAGCAAAACTCCAGAAC
>JBKKAT010000928.1:0-7829 GCA_046714535.1 Acidobacteriota bacterium
GTGTAGGAAAATTTGAAATCGTGACTCCATCGATCAGCATTCTGGCCGAACCTCCGGTCGCAGTTGTGGACAAAATTGTGGATAAGCGCGGTACGAGAGCAGTTGCAGAGGAGTATCTGAAACAACTTTATTCGGACCAATCTCAGAAAATTGCTGCAAAACACTACTACAGACCCCGAAATGCAGCCGCTCAGGCTGCTAGCGGGATTCAATTCCCAAAAATAAACCTGTTCACCATCGATCAAGTTTTCGGCGGATGGCATAAGGCGCAACAGGTACACTTTGCAGAGGGCGGTGTATTTGATCAGATTTATCAGCCGGGAAAATAGAGAATGAGATTGGTTGCTGCTGCCCCGGCTCAGCGTTCTGTTCTTCCGGGATTCGGTCTGACAATGGGCTTCACGATTTTGTACCTGAGCCTGATTGTTCTCATTCCTTTGTCGACACTACTCCTGAAAACTATGACCCTGAGCTGGGAGCGTTTCTGGCAAATCATGATGTCTCCGCGAACGGTTGCGGCATTCAAAGTTAGTTTTCAAACCGCATTTGCCGCAGCCGTTATCGATCTGATCTTTGGAACGATTGTCGGTTGGGTCCTGGTGCGCTACCGTTTTGTGGGCAGACAATTGATGGACGCCCTGGTGGATCTTCCTTTTGCATTACCCACGGCCGTTGCCGGAATTGTGCTTACGACTCTTTTTTCGCCCAATGGATGGCTCGGCCGCTATTTAGTTCCTCAGGGCATTGAAGTCAATTACACGCCGCTCGGGATTACGATTGCGTTGACGTTCATTGGATTGCCTTTTGTGGTGCGAACGCTCCAGCCAATCCTTTCTGAAATGGATCCTTCCAGTGAGGATGCCGCCGCAACGATTGGAGCGAACCGCCGTCAAATCCTGGCGCGGGTTATCTTTCCGAAAATCTGGCCGGCGATGGTAACCGGTTTCACGCTGGCTTTTGCCCGTGGGCTTGGAGAGTATGGTTCGATCGTTTTCATTTCAGGAAACATCCCGTTGAAGACAGAAATCACCACGATTTTGATCGTGGGCAGATTGGAAAACTATGATTATGCGGGCGCTACAGCTCTGGCTTTTAGTATGCTGGTTCTCTCCTTCTTTCTTCTATTTCTGATCAACTTCTTGCAGGTCCGATCTCGAAAAAGAATAGAGGCATTTGGATGAAAATCCTGCACAACCAGAGCCATCTATCCGAACCTCCGGCTGTAAGATGGTTCTTGATTGCTACTGCTTTTATTTTCCTCGGTTTTTTTCTAGTCATTCCGCTGGTTGCGGTATTTGCAGAAGCACTGAAGAAGGGTTTTGCAGTATATCGTGCTGCTGTTACGGAACCTTATGCTGTCGCAGCAATCAAGCTCACATTACTGACCGCAGCCGTTTCGGTTTTGGCAAACATGCTGTTCGGGATAGCGGCCGCCTGGGCAGTCACAAAATTCAATTTCCGCGGGAAAAGTTTTCTGATCACCCTCATTGATTTGCCTTTTGCCGTTTCCCCGGTTATATCGGGGATGGTATTTGTATTGCTCTTTGGCATGCAAGGATATCTCGGACCCTGGTTGAGCGCTCATGACATTCGCATCATTTTCGCGGCGCCCGGCGTAATTCTCGCTACCATCTTTGTAACTTTTCCTTTTGTTGCGCGCGAGCTAATTCCACTGATGAAAGCGCAGGGAAAAGAGGCCGAGGAAGCCGCGTTGGTGCTTGGCGCAAGCGGGTGGCAAACTTTTTTCAAGATCACGCTTCCCAACATCAAATGGGGATTGCTTTACAGTTTGATACAATGCAACGCGCGGGCGATGGGAGAATTTGGCGCCGTTTCCGTTGTTTCAGGACATATCCGCGGGCAAACAAATACTTTGCCGTTGCATGTAGAGATTTTGTACAACGAATACAATTTTACCGCAGCATTTGCAGTGGCTTCTCTGTTGACCTTTCTTGCTGTGATCACCTTGTTTGTGAAGAAATTGCTTTCCCTAAAAACCGGCAGAAAGGAAATGGTTCATTAAGAAGTAATGAGTGATGAGTAATGAGCAATGAGACCACGATTAGGAATTCTCATGACTCATGACTCATTACTTTGGAACTATTAAGCGATGTCGATCATACTGAACGATCTTTCGAAGAAGTACGAAAACAACCTGGTGGTCAATAGTGTTTCCATGACGGTTGAAAACGGTGAGCTGTTCGTTCTGCTGGGCGCGAGCGGGAGTGGAAAGAGTACGATTCTACGAATGATTGCCGGATTGACGCGTCCGAACAGCGGGAAAATTGAGCTCAACGGAAAGGATGTAACGCACTTGCCTCCCCAGCAGCGTGGGACAGGTTTCGTTTTTCAGAACTATTCGCTTTTTCAGCACATGACAGTTGCCGAAAATGTGGAATTTGGCTTGCGTGTGCGCAAAGCTGCTGCGGCTGAACGCCGGAACCGGCGGGACGAATTGCTGGATCTCGTTGGCCTTGGCGGACTGGGGAATCGTTATCCAAATCAACTTTCAGGAGGCCAGCAACAGCGAGTCGCGCTGGCACGAGCCCTGGCTTACCGGCCGGCCGTGTTGCTTCTGGATGAACCATTTGGAGCGTTGGACGTAAAAATCCGCAGTCAATTGCGCAAAAACCTGAAGGAAATACACCGGAGACTGAAGCTCACTACAATATTAGTAACGCATGATCAGGAAGAAGCGTTTGAGCTGGCGGACCGGATCGGTGTGACCGATCGTGGCAATCTGATCGAGATCGGTACACCGGAAGAACTCTATCATCGACCGAATACAGAATTCACAGCAAACTTTGTCGGTGGAAAAAACGTGTTGATCGGTCGCGTGAATGGCGGCGTGATTCATCTGGGCACCACCTCACTCCCGGTTCCGGAACGCTTGCGCGCGGCAACCGGAGCGCGCGTGCGAATTCTTTTCCGGCCGGAAACAGTATTGCTGCAATCCGAACCATTCACTCCGGACAGAGGTGTCTCCACGCTCGGACGGGGAAAAGTAATCGAATGTGTTTTTGCCGGTTCCTTTCAAAAATTGGTTTTGGAGGTAGAGCGTCCCCAAGGGATTCGACTGTATGCGGGTGAATTTGGAACAGAAAAAACGATTTACATCGAAGCGGTCCGTCCGAGCGAAGTCGATCCTGAGACGCCTTTCGAAGCGGGCCAGATGCTCTGGATCGGATTCACGAAGTATCACGTGCTGGAAGCAGCCGGTCCGAAATTGTTGCTTTGCATTCCCGATTCCCCCGTGGCAGGAGCCATCGCGGATTTCGGGTGCCATCTGGCGGAAAAAGCCGGTTTGCCCGCAACACTATTTTCTGTTGCCGAATCGCAGGAAGAAATTTCTCAAACAAAAGAAAAATTAGAAAAAATCAGGCTGAAATGGATCGACCGGTTGCCACGTTTGGACATTAAAGTCCGGAGTGGATCCAGTGATGATGAGATCCTCACAGAATCGCAGGAAGGATATTACGACCTGGTCATACTGGGTAGAAAAGAAATTAGCTCCTTGATGCCGAGAGCCGTTTTAGGGAGACACGTGCGGCGTCTTCTGGAGAGGGGAATTCCGGTCGTGATCGCGCCGGTAGACAAACAACTTTCCCGGATCTTGATTTGCAGCGCTGTGGGAGAACCCGGAAAGGCCGATGTGCGGATTGGAGGCCGTCTTGCAAGGCTAACCGGAGCCAGTGCCACAGTCCTTCACGTGCGCAGAGACGAGGAACCGGAAGATCAAAGGAAACGCAGCGAGCTTCATCTCCAACAAGCGCTCTCCACTTTGCAAACATACGGCGTGAAAAGCGATAGCATGATCGGCAAAGAACCCGCAGTCGAATTCATTCTGGAGCAGGCAAACGCAGGTAACTATGATTTGATTGTTATCGGCGCCCGTGCACCGGGAACAGCCTCAAGGTTCCTATTGCATGATTCCGCAAGCAATATTGTGGAGGGAAGCTCCATCCCCGTTTTGATCGTCCCCCTCGTCGAATAACCTGGCGCCTTAGCTTCCTTGCGTTAAAGATCTCGTTTGCTGAACATGCGGACTGCAATGAACAACATGACGCCGGTGTAGAAAAGCGCATAAATCACCATCGCAGGATTGGGAACGGACACAGCCGCAAAGGGACCAGCTTCAACTCCAAGAGACCGTATCAGCGGAGAAGTGACTTCGTAAGCGGCCCGTTTCCAGATTGCCTCGGATGGAATGATCAAACTCGAAAGAATTCCCACATTGATAGCCGTTTGATTTTTCAATGCAGAGCCAATCTGTTCCACCCAGCCCCCTATAAATCCGATTCCATAGAGTCCAAAAACAATTCCACCGGTTGCAAGCGTGGAAAACAACGAGCTACAGGCAAGGCTCACACTCATGATCAAAAGGCTCGCAAGGTAGATCAGAGATAAAGCTGTCGCCACGTTCCGCACATGATAACCACTGACAAAATAAACAATTGCGAGAACACCTCCCGCCATCAACAAGAGGTAGAGGAAAAGCAATCCGGCGAAGCCCAGCCATTTCCCCACAACGATGTCTAAACGGCGCACGGGCTTCGAAGCAATCGTCTGAATGGTGCCGGAACTGATTTCACCCGCCAGTGTGTCTGCTGAAATCAGCACGCCCATCGCGATGGTCAGGAAATTCACCGCATACAAGCCGGCGGTTGTGAGAAAGTTGTAGAGCTGGCTTCGGACCAAAGCTGCGCCGGGCCTGCTAGATTCAAGAAGCGTCTCTTTGTAAATGAAATGAAATCCAACTCCATACAAAATCAAAAACAAAACACCCAGGACAAAGGCGGCCACCGCGATGCGTCTTCGGATGGATTCCAGAAAAGTAAGACGTGTGATCACCAGGGCGTGTTTCATAATCAGTACCAAAGTAATGAGTAACGAGTAATGAGATACAGCACCGCTTCACTCATTACTCATCACTCATTGCTCATTACTCATTACTGCTTATAGTCCTGCTTCGTTCCCCACGATGCGCAAAAACAGTTCTTCCAGATCCATTTTTTCAGGAACGACGGAATAGATTTGCACATTCTGCTGAACAAGGTAACGCGTTATTTCCGGAAGAACGGCCTCACTTGAAATTTTCAGAGTGATTCCGTTTAGACTGGAAGTGATCTCATCACTCCATCGTTTCAATCCGCGGAGCACATCGTCTGTCACTGCTGACGCCCGTATGGAGACCGTGGTTTGGCCGGAAGATAATGTTTTCAGTTCATCCACGCGCAGAACTTCACCATGTTTGATGAAGGCGACGCGATCGCATGTAATCTCCACTTCACTTAAGAGATGAGAATTTAGAAAGATGGTTGTTCCTTGATCTCGCAGCCGGTGAATGATGTCGCGCACCAAACGCCGGCCCGCGGGATCGAGGCCTGAAGTGGGTTCATCCAGAAAAACGATGCGCGGATCATTGATCAGCGCTTGAGCCAAACCGATTCGTTGCAGCATTCCCTTCGAATACGTTCGAAG
Source organism: Acidobacteriota bacterium (assembly GCA_046714535.1). GTDB lineage: Bacteria > Acidobacteriota > HRBIN11 > JAKEFK01 > JAKEFK01 > JAKEFK01. Next base: position 5,482 of record JBKKAT010000928.1, read on the forward strand.
CTGTTTCTGCGCGAAATCCGAAAGTCCAACAAGCGTCAGCAATTCGTTGGTGCGCCTTTGAAGCGGGCCGGATAACATCCCATAAAGTTTTCCATGAAGGGTCAGGAATTCTGCGCCTGTTAACCACTCGTGAAAACGGAAATGTTCCGGAAGAAATCCGATTTTTGCGCGAAGTGAAGGATCGCCCATGGGAGAGCCGAACAAGAAAGCTCGCCCGGACGTGGGTTTGGCGAGACCGAGCAGCATTTTCAGTGAAGTTGTTTTACCAGCCCCATTCGGTCCCAGAAATCCGAACGCCTCTCCTTCGCGAACCTGAAGTGTCAACCCGCGGACAGCAACCTTCTCCCCGTAAACTTTGCGCAGTTCTACCGTCTCAATTGCAAACATAAATTTTCACCACGGAGTCACGGAGGGCACGGAGTAAGAAAGAAAAATGATTCTCTCCGTGTTCTCCGTGACTCCGTGGTGAATAAAATTCCTTCTTAGATCGATCGCGCGATTGATAAAGCCTCTTCCACCGTCCCCTGCCCCATCAAAGCGTAAAGGATTCCGTCGCGGATCCATAGTAGATTATAGGCCGGAGTTTCGCGATCTCTGAACTGACGGGAGACAAACAGATTCCCTTTCACGCCATTCACATCCACTTCCGAAAATTTCATGCGATGATCGACAGGCAATGGGACCACAAGGGTGCTCGTCCAGTCAATGGATTCGCTGAACTGCCGCGCTTGTTCGTCACTCAAACCAAACAGCTTCAGCATTTCCATTCCGAGCTGCGCAACATTCAGAGTGGGAGGCGCAACAACTGTAGGTGAGGGCAGTTGCACAAGAATCTTGCATTCCTGAAAATCCTCACGTTTCCTTGCTTCCTGGTTTTCTTCCCGGGCTTCACGAAGATCCGGGCATTTTCCAAACAAAGCTGTAACGGAGTGTGGAACATTGATGCGAATCATTTCTCCATCGAGATCTTCCGGGATCCGGATATCCTTTCGACCGGCATCATCCAATATTCCTTGCAATCGCTCCACATCGATGCTGAAGGAAATATCAACGGCAGGATGAACCTTAATTTGTGGAGCTGCCGGAAGTGCTCCAGGGAAACGAACGCCAAAACCCGCAAGGCGCGCCGCATCATTTGCAGAAGAAACGATCTCAAGTTTGCCCCGTTCGACAACTTGAGCATCATCAGAAAGCAATTGTTCCATTCTGCGATGCGAATCTGAGCCGAACAAATCATTCTCCAGCCGCTGCAAATTCGCGGGGTCGATTTGAATTACGGCAATCTGTTGAACGCGAAACAGGCTCAAAAATTCAGTTGCCCACACACGGACCGGCTGGGAATTCAAGCTGGCAACAAGAGCGACAACCGCAATCGCTGCGGCCCATGCCGGTTTCCATCTCCATTTGCGCGCCGGAGTCTCGTTCTTGCGCGCTTGTATTCGAGCAAACAGGATGGAATCATCAACCGGCACATCAGCAGGCCTGAGTGCATCCAATCGCGAACGGTTTGCATTCGCGCGTGTGCGCATTTCAGCCAGAGAATCGCTGCACCGTGAGCAATCGTTCACATGTTCCTCTACCTCCTGAAACTTCGATTCGGACAATTCCCGATCCAGGTACTCCTGTAACACATCTTCTGATAAATGCATGATTAACCTCCGAGATAAATTCGTTCAAATTCCTTCTGAGCTCTACTGATGAGCGTTCCTACGGAGTTCGGCGACACTCCGATCGCTTCGGCAATTTCTTTGTAAGAAAAACCTGAATGATGAAGAACCAGAATCTCTGCATTCCGCTCCGGCATTTTACGTAACACCGCGTGCACCCTCATTTGTTCACGTGCCCGTTCCACTTCTTGCGATGGATCGGATGGTCCTCCGGCAACATACAACGCTGCCTTCTCTTCGTAATGGCTGCGCCGTTTAGAAGCTCGAAGAGCGTTGTATCCGAGTCTTGTCGCCACGCGGTAAAGCCAGCCCGCTGCCTGATCCTGATTCTCCGGTGGGCGCCGAAAATAGCGCAGGAAAGTCTCCACCATCAAATCCTCCGCCTCCATTCTTTCACCGGTAAGCCGGTACAGCACTTCGTAAACGCGTCTGTAATGCTGTTGAAAGAAGATCTCAAACTGGTCCTTTTCTTTGACGTTATTCACCACAACAGCGGCAACCTTCTCTCTCATTGAGATCTCACTATATACAACACCTGCGAAACGAATTTTGTGACAACAAAAATCATATCACTTGAACTTTCATGGTTCGGGATTAGTGTTCAAAACAATATGTTACGAATCGTAGTTGTGATTTTGTTTTGTTTACTCCCCGGGAGCTCCTTCTCTTACTCTGTAATGA
>JBKKAT010000929.1:0-10811 GCA_046714535.1 Acidobacteriota bacterium
CATAAAATCATGCAGGGTTTCGAAAAGTTTGCTCTTCAATCTTCGGACGCCATCATAGCAATTTGCCCGTATCTCAAAGATCACGTTTTGGAATCCGGCGTTACACGAAAAGTATTTGTGATTGAAAACACTCCCCAGTCGGAAGAAATATTTCCGGGAGAAAAGAGTACAGCAGGTGCGGCTCCGCAATTTCCAGGGAAGAAAGTTGTCCTGTATGCCGGCACATTTGAGCATTATCAAGGCCTCGATCTATTGCTGGAGGCCGCAAGATTGGTCGCAGGCAAACGACCGGATGTTCTGTTTCTATTGATTGGCGGCAATGCGAAACTGACGAAATACTACCGTGATCTTGGTGAGAAACTGGCTGTCACGTCGCATGTGCATTTTGTCGAAAAAATTCCCGCGGCAGAAGTCCGTGATTATTTTGAAATTGCAGACGTTCTTGTCTCACCGAGAAAATCCGGAACGAATACGCCGTTGAAAATTTATTCCTATCTGCGCAGCGGCAAACCGATCGTTGCAACGAATCTTGTGACTCACACGCAAGTGTTGACGCCGGAAATTTCCGTTCTCACAGAACCCAACGCCGGGGCATTTGCAGAGGGAATCATCCAAGCGCTGGAAGACCCGGGAACAGCGGCAATGGTGGAGCGGGCACACCGTGTTGCAGAAGAGAAATACAGTTATAAAGAATACATCACTAAAATCGCACAGCTGTACGAATATGTGCAGAATTTGAAGAAACCCGGTCAGCTGCAGACCGCCACAAGCGTTATTTAGAATGGATTCCGCAAAGAATCACTACAGCTATCGTGTTTATGCAGATCCGGAAACTGCTCGATCCTTCGATCAACTGCGTTTTGGAAGCGCAATCGGCGAATTGATTAAGCAAGCACAAGAACAGCTTGTTTTCTCGACATTGCCCGATGTTGCAGGCTGGAAAGTGATCGATATTGGCGCAGGAACCGCCAGACTCACGATTCCCTTTCTTAAAATAGGGGCGCAGGTTACGGCCTGTGATGCATCCGAAGAAATGCTGAAAGTGCTCCAGGGAAAAATAAAGAATCCAGGACTTCAAACAAAGGTGGTGGATGCACACGAGCTTCCATTTCCCGATCATAATTTTGATTGCGCCATCTCTTTCAGGCTTCTGATGCATGTGATCGATTGGAAAAAGGCACTTGGAGAATTTTGCCGGGTTTCGAAAAATTGGGTAATCATCGATCTGCCACCACGTCGTGGTTTTTTGAGACTCGCGCCTCTGTTTCATTCGCTGAGAAAGCCTTTTACGAAAAATCTACAGGCATATAAGGTTTTACCTTTGCGTGAAGTCGAAGAACATTTGCGGCAGCAGCATTTCGAAATCGTATTGCGCGATGACGGATTCTTTTTGCCGATTTTTGCTCATCGCATCGCCCGAAGCCCACGATTTACAAGGGCTTGCGAAAAAATGTTTCGGCTCCTCGGCCTTACCCGTCTCTTTGGCTCTCCTGCCACGATTTTTGCGCGCCGTATCCGATGAAGGTAAAACCTTTCTGGTTGAAGCTGGGTGCGGGGCTTGCGCTCGTAATTCTCTTACTGACTTTTCAAGTTCGTCCAGCCGAAATCAGCCGCGAAATGTCCGAAAGCAATTTTCGCTGGATCTTGCTTGCGGGTGCGCTGCACATCATTGGCTTACTGATCAGTGCTTACCGGTGGCAGCTACTTCTACGGGCGCAAAATGTAGAGGCGCCGATTCTGGACTTGATTCAATCCTATTTGATCGGAGGCTTCTTCAATAATTTTCTCCCGACAAGGGTCGGCGGTGATATTTACCGTATGGTCGATTCCAAAAAATACAGCGGCTCCCTGCTGCGCCCTTTTGCTGTAATTATTGTGGAAAGACTTTCCGGAGTTTATGCTTTGCTGCTAATCGGAATTGGGGCGGTGGCTTTTTATCCGCGATTTCAGGAGGTCAAGCCTCTCGCAATTGCCCTGTTTGGACTGGCCATCTTGGGATTTCTCAGTCTGTTGTTGTTTTACGGGAGCGATCGCTTCGGCGAATGGTTGAAGAGAATGACTGCGAAATTACCCGCCCGCTTGAGTGGGAAAATGCTGTCCATGTTCGAAGCGTTCTGGTATTTTTCGCGTTCCAGGGGCGTGTTGATCGGCACCTTTCTTCTGGCCTTGCTGCTTCAGATCAACGTTATTCTCTACTACTACTTCATCGCCAGGGGCATTCACATGCCGGTCACCTTTCAAGAAGCCGCGATTGTAATGCCGATTTTGATTTGCATTCAGCTGCTGCCTTTGACTCCCAATGGAATCGGAGTGCGGGAATTTTCTTATATTTATTTGCTGAGGCCATTCGGAGTCAGCGAAGCTCTCGCGGTTGCATTTTCCCTGTGGGACTATATCTTAACTTTCTTCTACGGTCTTATTGGCGGCGTACTCTACCTGATCAAAAAATAAATGTACTCAAGCATCATCATTCGCGGCGCGCGGCAACACAACCTGAAGAATATCGATCTGGAACTCCCCCGCAATCAGCTCATTGTGATCACCGGTTTGAGTGGTAGCGGGAAATCTTCCCTCGCTTTCGATACGATTTTTGGAGAGGGACAGCGCCGTTACGTCGAATCGCTGTCTGCATACGCGCGACAGTTCTTGCAACAAATGGAAAAACCGGATGTCGATTCGATTGAGGGGCTTTCACCCGCGATTTCCATTGAGCAGAAAACGATCACTCGCAATCCACGATCCACTGTCGCCACCGTCACCGAGATCCAGGATTACATGAGAGTGCTCTTTTCGCGGATTGGAATTCCTTTTTGTCCGCGATGCAACATCGCCATTCAATCCCAGACAATCGATCAGATCGTAGCGCAAATTCAAAATCTCAGCGGAAGAAACATTCAGATTCTGGCCCCCATTGTTCGCGATCGCAAAGGAGAGTACCGCAAGGAGCTCGAAGAATTTCAGAAAAAGGGATTCACCCGTGCGCGGATCGATGGCGCAATTGTTTTTCTGGACGGTCCGGTTCGCTTGGAACGCCATAAGTTTCACACGATCGAAATCGTGATCGATCGTTTTCCGCTGGATGCGACTGTGCAAACAGAACGGATCCGGTCTTCGGCTGAGCTTGCTCTAAAACTGGGCAAAGGAAGCATGGTGATTTTGTACGATGACCGTGAAAAACTGTTTTCAGTCAATCGCGCCTGTCCGCAATGCTCTTTTAATTTTCCTGAACTGGAACCACGCTTTTTCTCTTTCAATTCACCACTGGGAGCGTGTCCTGAATGTGATGGAATCGGCGAAATCAGTGAAGAGAGCCAGTACTATCGCGAAGTCGAAAAAATGGCAGAGGGGGTGCTGATGACCTCTTCCTCCACAGAAGCGGATCTGTATTATTCACCGACAAAAACCGCTCTGGCGCAATGGCAAGTTGCGGAAGACGGTCTGCCGGAAGAAGAACAGATTCCCTGTCCGCAATGCAAAGGAACGCGCCTGCGCCGTGAAGCATTGTTCGTAAGAATCAATGGACGAAACATATCAGAAGTGATGGACCTGGCTGTGAGTGACTCGGAACAGCTCTTTGATTCCTGGGAATTCAACGAAACAGAATCGCTCATCGCAGCTCCGATTCTTCGCGAGGTTCGGGAGAAGCTGGGTTTCTTGAAGAAAGTTGGATTGGAATACGTAACGCTGGACCGCAAAATCGGGACATTGTCCAGCGGTGAAGCGCAGCGGGTCAGACTTGCCAGTCAGATCGGCGCCAAACTGAGAGGCATTCTGTATGTGCTGGATGAACCAACCATCGGACTCCATCCGCGCGACAATCAAAAATTAATCGACGCGCTGAAAACGATGAAAGACATCGGCAACACGGTGGTGGTGGTTGAACATGATGAACAAACCATCCGTTCCGCTGACTACATGGTGGACCTCGGACCCGGCGCAGGAAAAGCAGGTGGTTATCTGGTCGCTGCAGGAATCGTAGATCATGTCTTGCAGAATCCAGCTTCACTGACCGGCGCTTATCTCAGCGGTGCGAAACAAATTCCGGTTCCGCAAAAAAGAAGAGTAGCCAATCGTGGTCATGTTGAAGTGATCGGAGCCGCGGAACATAATCTGAAAAATGTGGACGTGAAGTTTCCGATCGGCCTCTTTACCGCGGTGACCGGCGTTTCCGGATCGGGAAAGTCAACGCTCGTGATCGATATTCTTTACAAAGCGATTGCAAAAAAGCTGTACAAATCGCGCGAAACTCCCGGCATGCACAAGAAGATCGAAGGGTTGGATCAGATCGACAAAATCATCAACATCGATCAGGCCCCCATCGGACGCACACCTCGCTCGAATCCCGCTACTTATGTTGGAATTTTCAATCACGTTCGCGAATTCTTTGCACAGCTGCCCGAATCACGAATCCGTGCTTACTCACCCGGACGTTTTTCGTTTAATGTTGCTACCGGAAGATGCGCTGAGTGCCGTGGATACGGCGAAATCCGCATCTTTATGCATTTCATGCCTGACGTTTATGTGCGATGCGAAATCTGCGGTGGCAAACGATACAATCAGCAAACGCTGGAAGTCCTGCATGAAGGAAAAAACATCGCAGATGTGCTGGAGATGACAATCTCAGAAGCTCTGGAGTTCTTTGATTTTCATCCTCAGATAAAACCGAAACTACAGGTGCTCGATCAGGTGGGGATGGGATACATTCATCTCGGACAGGCCGCTACAACTTTGTCCGGCGGTGAAGCGCAGAGAATAAAACTTGCCAAAGAACTCTGCAAAAGAAGCACGGGAAAAACTCTGTACATACTGGATGAACCAACCACAGGTCTACACTTCGAAGACGTGCGCCATCTCTTGCAAATTCTTTTGAATCTTGTGGAACTTGGAAATACGGTTGTGGTAATCGAGCACAACCTCGAAGTCATTAAGTCCGCCGACCACATCATTGATCTCGGACCCGAAGGGGGAAATGCCGGGGGATTTATCGTTGCTACTGGGACGCCCGAAAAAATTGCCCGCAGCAAGAAATCACTGACCGGTGTTTATCTAGTGGAACATCTTTCAAGAAACTCCAGCGCCGGCTGAAGCCGGCGGTCCACAACCTTATGCAAAACATAAGGTCTAAGTAGGCATGTTTCGTCAGGACCTTCGGCACGGCATCAGAAGTCTGATGAAAAACCGCGGTTATGCAATCGTGATCATCATGACCCTGGCGCTTGCAATCGGTGGAAGCACCGCCGTTTTCAGCGTGGTCAATGGAGTGTTGATCCGCCCCCTTCCTTACAAATCTCCGGAAAGTCTCATGATGATCTGGAACCGTTACGGCAAGGCGAAAGAGCAACGTGCGCACGTATCTCCACCGGATTTTCAGGACCGCAAAACACAAAGCCGCATGTTGGAAAGCGTAGCTGCGATCGAAGAGACAAGTTTGAATCTGATCGGCCGCGGCGAACCAGAAAGAATTAGAACGGCGCGAGTATCCGCTTCGCTCTTTCCGCTGCTGGGAGTCTCTCCTCTTTACGGACGAAACTTTACCGAAGATGAGGATCAGCCGGGAAAGAATTCGGTGGCGATTATCAGTCACAATCTCTGGAAACGCCGTTTCGGATCGGAAGCGGGATTGATGGGAAGGACTCTTAATTTGAGTGGAAATCAACACGAGATTATTGGAATCATGCCCGCTTCGTTTTGGTTTCCAACACCCGAAGTCGATCTGTGGGTACCGATTGCTTTTAAGGCTGAGCAGCTCGCCGATGATTTTCGGGGGAACGAATATCTCTCGATGATCGCGCGTGTGAAACCGCAATTTAGCGAGTCCCAGGTTCATGCTGAAATGAACATGATTGCTGCGCGTGTGATTGAGCGGGTCCCTGAACGAAGTGACTTTCTGCGAAACAGCGGATGGGGCGCGATCGTTGTTTCTTTGCGAGAATCCATCGTTGGGGAAGTCAAACCGGCGCTGCTACTTTTAATGGGAGCCGTAAGCTTTTTGTTGTCGATTGGATGCGCAAATGTCGCGAATCTGATTCTGTCGCGAGCCGGGGGCCGCGAAAAAGAAGTGGCGATCCGGGCCGCGCTGGGCGCCGATCGAAAGAGTCTCGTGCGGCTGCTGTTCGTGGAATCGTTGCTGCTGGCAATAGCCGGTGGAGCGATCGGTTTGCTGCTGGCCTATGCATGCACAAGTTTGCTTCCTGCAATTGCGCCGGAAAAACTCCCACGCGTAAGCGAGATCGCAATCGATCGCGCAGTTCTGGGATTCACCTTTGTTGTGTCTTTACTTTCAGGCGTGCTGATTGGAATTGTGCCCGCAATACGCGTTTCGATGTTTCGCCCTTATCAATCTTTGAAGCTGGAAGGAACAACGACACCACCCAAATCGATTCACCGGTTCCGAAATATTCTGGTGATTTTGGAAATAGCAATGGCGCTGGTGCTCGCGACCGGAGCCGGTCTCTTGATGAAAAGTTTCGGCCGTTTGGTTTCCATCGATCCTGGATTTCAAACAAAAGACCGTTTGACCTTTACTCTTGCCTTGCCGCAGGCACAATACCAGGATGATGCGCGCAATATCCATTTCTATCGGGAGGTGCGTCATCAGATTGAAAGATTGCCCGGAGTGTCAGCGGCCGGTGCGAATGCGTCTCTTCCGATTGCGAATCTTAATTGGACCGCCACCTTTTCCATTCAGGACAAACCGCTACGGCCCGGTGAGCCAGCGCTCGGTTTTGAATATCGATTCGTTACACCGAATTACTTTCGCGCAATGGGAATTCCCTTTCGCAGTGGCCGTGATTTCAATGATGGGGACACGCCGGAGACCACTCGTGTGGCGATCATCGATGCGAATCTAGCCAACCGTTTTTGGCCCAAACAAAATCCGCTTGGAAAGCGGATCGGTTTCGGCAGCGCCTCGGACAAGACACGGTGGCGAGAAGTGATCGGAGTTGTGGGACATGTAAAGAATACCAGTCTGAAGGAGGAAGGTGGCGAACAAATTTATTTTCCCCATTCACAGATACCGGAATTGACCATGTCCTTCGTTGTACAGGCAACAGGCGAGACAACTGCCTTGATCGGTTTGATCAGAAATCGCATTCAGTCTCTGGATTCGAATCTGCCGATTTACCAGATCACAACGATGGATCAAATCCTTTCCGGTTCGATCGCGCAACCACGATTCACAATGCTCCTGTTCGTACTCTTCGCCGCAACCGCTCTCGCCTTAGCGGCAGTGGGGATCTACGGTGTTCTGTCTTACTCCGTTACCCAAAGACGTAAAGAAATTGGGATCAGGATGGCCGTTGGCGCACAACCAGCGAACATTCTTTTGATGATCCTCCGGCAGAGTTTGCTGCTTTCTTGCGCCGGCATGATCGCAGGAACTCTCATATCCGTTGCTTTATCCCGTTACATCTCCAGTCTTCTGTTTCAACTGGAGCCAGTGGATCCGCTGATCTATGCGGCTACCGGAGCAATCGCGCTGCTCGTTGCTCTTCTGGCAACTGCAGTTCCGGCAAAGCGAGCAGCAGGAATAGATCCACTGGTCACGTTGAGAGGTTGAAGTCAAGCGGGCTAAAGCCTAAGGCTAAAGCCCGCTACCCTCAATCAATGCAGGCTGAAGCCGGCGGTCACTAGTAACGCGGGCCGCGTCTACCGGAATCAGGGCGTCGACCACGATACTCACCACGATCCTGTTGTGGTCGCGGTCGATCACCTTCGTGAGGCCTGTCCGGCTCGCGGCGGCCTTCGCCGTAACCTGGAGGCGGAGTGGCCTGCGCAAATTCCTTGTGGCTGAGTCGAATTTTGCCATCGTCTCCGACCTCGATCACACGCACCGTCAACTCCTGCCCTTCCGTCACAAGATCACGAACCTCGTGAACGCGGTAAGGGGCAATTTCCGAAACATGCAGAAGGCCTACTGTTCCCGGCATGATCTCAACAAAAGCACCATACTCTGCGATGCGTTGAACTTTACCTAGATACGTTCGACCTTTCTCCGCTGTTGCGGTAATCCCTTCGATAATCTGTTGAGCCTTCTTTGCGGCAGTTTCATCCGCGCTTGCGATGGTTACGGTTCCATCATCCTGCACATCGATTTTCACGCCAGTTTGCTCAATGATTCCACGGATCACCTTACCTCCCGGTCCGATGACTTCGCGAATCTTATCTGTAGGAATCTTCATCGTGATGAGTCTTGGTGCAAAAGTGGAAATCTCCGAACGATGTTCCGGCAGGACTTGCAGCATCTTATCCAGAATAAAGAGCCGCGCTTCTTTCGCTTGATTCAACGCCTCTTGCATAACGTTCGCAGATAATCCTTCCAGTTTCACATCCATCTGAAGGGCTGTGATTCCCTGCCTGGTGCCGGCGACTTTAAAATCCATATCTCCGGTGTGGTCCTCTTCTCCTGCGATATCCTTTAAAACGGTATAGCGTTCGCCTTCCATAACTAACCCCATGGCAACTCCCGCTGCGGGAGATTTTAAAGGTACACCAGCATCCATCAATGCAAGCACACCACCGCAAACCGTCGCCATTGAGGAGGAGCCGTTCGATTCCAGAATGTCCGAAACGAGCCGGATGATGTATGGGAAAGCTGTTTCGTCCGGCAACAGAGTCCGGATCGCTTTGTCGGCAAGTGCACCGTGTCCGATCTCTCGTCTCCCCGGTCCGCGCAAAAATGCGACTTCACCAACCGAAAAGGGAGGGAAATTGTAGTGCAACATGAAACGTCTTTTGCTTTCTCCTTCCAATTCATCAATGATCTGGGCATCTTCGGATGTTCCCAGAGTCACGGTGGCAAGCGCCTGAGTTTCACCACGTGTAAACAATGCCGATCCATGCGTTCGAGGCAAAAGACCGACCTGTATATCGATCGGACGGACATCTTTGGGTGACCGGCCATCAGGTCTCTTCCCTTCCAGGATCTGGATTCTTACAAGCTCTTGCATTACTTTGTGGAAAGATTTTTTTGTCCATTCCCGCTTTTCTTCCTCTTCTTCAGGAATCTCGGAAAGGATGCTCTCTCTTAATTCTTTCATGGCGTGCTGGGAGGCGAGCTTCCCTGTAACGTTCAACGCAGAAAGAATGGCCGCACCATGACGGAAACGGATGTCATCCACGATCTCTGCCGGATATTCCACAGCAGGCGCCACGTTCTTCGTGTACGGTTCAGTCTGGAAAAGCTGTTTGATGCCGGCAATGATGCTCTTGATTGCTTCATGACCAAACAGAATCGCTTCGATCATTTTTTCTTCAGGCATTTCGCGGGCCAGAGCTTCGACCATTACGATTGCGGTTTCCATAGCCGCTACAACGATTTCGAGCGAGCTCTGAGTCTGTTGTTGATTCGTTGGGTTCAAAACAAACTGACCGTCGATCAAACCCACACGAACTCCGCCAATCGGATTGTTGAATGGGCTCTTGGACAAGTACAGAGCAGCAGAGGCTCCGACAAGACCGAGAACATCCGGGTCATTTTCCTGATCGGCCGAAAGTACAGACGCAATTACCTGCGTCTCATTGTAATAACCTTCCGGAAAAAGCGGACGGATCGAACGGTCAATCAACCGCGAAGTTAAGACTTCTTTTTCGGTCGGTTTTCCTTCCCGTTTGAAAAAACCGCCAGGAATCTTTCCTGCGGCATAAGTGTATTCCCTGTAATCTACGGTAAGTGGGAAAAAATCGCCCCTGTCTGAGGGCTCATCGTCAAAACATGCTGTCACCAGTACGATCGTATCGCCGTACTGGAGAAGCACAGAACCATTTGCCTGTTTGGCGAGTCGTCCCGTCTCGATTTTCAAGATGCGGTCGCCTACCTGGATTTCTACACGGCGTTCCATATTGTTCTAAACCTCCATGTTGGAAACCACAGACAAACGCAAATGAGATCAGTGCTGAGCAATGAGTGCTGAGTGCTGAGTGAACCCATTCGTGTTCATCTGTGGTGTTTACGTTGATATTGAAGTCGCTACACGTATCGCGGGGAGCGGTTTACGTCCGGGAAATAGGAAGTTACTTACGGATGTTAAGCTTCTTGAGGATAGCCTTATAGCGCTTTGCATCTTCATCTTTGAGAAAATCAAGAAGACGCCGGCGTTTACTGACCATTTTCAAGAGTCCCCGACGGGAATGATGGTCTTTCGCATGGCCTTTGAAATGGTCGGTCAGCGAGTTAATTCGTTCGGTCAGGATGGCTATCTGTACTTCCGGGGAGCCCGTATCAGACGGGTGGGTTTGGTACGAGCTGATAATCTCGGTCTTACGCTCTTTCGTCAACACGAAACGTTATTCTCCTTCTTTCTTTTTTGGAAACACGTATTATATAGAAGCTGTTTACATTTAGCAACAATAAGAAACATGCCTTCCCTCTTCGTGAAACTCCCCAATTGGATGGGGGATATTCTGTTTTCATACGACTTGCTTTTTAGTTTATCTCACCACTTTGACCGGATCGGACTCTGCACATCGGCGCCGCATGCCGAGCTATTTTCCATCTTTCCCATTCCAAACACCGAGGTGATCGCATACCCTGCCGAGAGCTGGCCACACTGGGATCCTGAAACAGTTCAGAAGATTGAGCGTTTTCAAGCAGATGCCGGACTCGTGCTCCCCAACTCAATTGGCTCCGCACTGGCCTTGCGTTGGGCCGGCATCTCTCCTCTATATGGATACGATCACGAGCATCGCGGATTCTTGCTCAAGAAAACCATGAAACCACCTGCCCATCGGCTCCCTCACACCGACTACTTTTTAGAGCTATTGAAACTATTTGATTTCGCACCGCATCGTTACCCGGTGCCCCCCAAAGG
>JBKKAT010000930.1:0-2981 GCA_046714535.1 Acidobacteriota bacterium
TTGCCGAAGGAGACAAGAGTCAGGGTGTTCTAATGGCCTCCGGATATATTGCAGGAGGCGCAATCGCAGGTATCGTCATTGCGTTCCTGGCCGGTGTGCTCACGGACACGGATCGGAGAATTCAAGAATGGTCTACCGCTAGCAATCCATTCTTTCACGGTCCTTTGGAAAATGTTCTGCCGCTGATTCCGTTCGCGATCCTTGTAGGAATCTTGCTGATGACCGGTAGAGGGCGCTTGTTCGCACCTAAGCAAACTTAAGGATTTGTAGGGGCGTCGCTTTTGTTCTTTATACAAATGCTACGCCCGTTCATGGCTTTTCTAGTTTGGTGAGCTCCGCAAGCAATCTTCTGGCGGGCTCATGTTGCGGCGCCAGTTTTACAGCTTTCTGACATTGCGCCAAAGCTCTCTTTGAGAGTCCATTCGTGAAATAAAAGCGCGCAAGATCCACGTGATAGTCAGGATTCCATGGATCCATCTCTAAGGCTTTATAAAAACATTGCTCTGCGTCCTTCCCAAATTTCGGATGCTGCGCGTAAGCTCTGGCCATTAAATTGTAGTATTTCGGTTCAGTCGGATTATTTTTGATTGCTTGTTTGCACAATTGAGCCACGTTCCAGTGATCGCTCAGATCGTACTTCCCTTCCGCAAGCTTGTAAAATTGCTCTGCGACTCTCACATGATGTTCCATCTCAACGATCTTGTCTGATTTTAAGACTTCCAATCGCACCCGATGTTTCCCTCGATCGATTTCGTCACGACCTTGCTTGTCTTCTTCCTCCGGTTGAACCACTCTTCGAGCCGCACTGAGCCGTTCCAGCAATTCGCTATCTGATTTTCCCGTTGGCATCTGTTTGATTCGGTTTAAGCTCGATGACTCGGGCATCGTCGGCGGAGGTGGAATGATTGGTTGTGGTTGTGCCACCGGTGTTTCGAGCCGCCGCGGCGGACGCTTTTCCAGGGTCGGTTTGAACTGGATCGCACCCATTTTCGCGAGCGCGAAGACAAAACGGTAAACAATTTCTGAAGGCAAACCTGTAAGAAGCTGAAGCGTTTCAAGAGTCGTATCCTCACCTTCAAAGCGGGAAGCGATGAAACTTTCCTCCGGTTTTAAGTTCAATGTAGAAAGAAGAGATTCAAAATCTGCAGTTCGGCTGAGAAAATAATTTTCCGGTAGTTGATTCTTTACCGCGGCAAAATCCACGAGCGTTCGCGCCGCTTCCAACATTATTTCCGTGATCCTGATGGACGCAAAGGCATCATGTTGAATGACGGCCGTGGCGAATTCTCCTTCAAAAACCGGCCAGAAAAAAACTTGCATCAAGGATACTTTCATCAGATCGCGGTAGCTCGTCTTAAAATCGGCGAGTGTAAAACTGCGATTCAATAAAAAGCGATTTAAGCCACTTTCCATATCTTCCGATTTCGGCGGCAAGTCCTCTTTTTTCAGCTGCCCTTTTTGAATCATGGAATGCCAGATGTTTTCATCCGGCTGGCTGGATTCAAACAGGATGACTTCCCGGTGTCTAACCAGAAATCTTTTTTGAAGGGATGCCCATCGAACCGTTAAGACACCGGTCATCGTCTCAGAATATAGGGTCGTGACAAGCTCGAACAGATTCTGGTTCTTCAATACCGGCACTGCGCTGATGTTGGTTGCGCGAGGAAGTTTCCAGTGCGACTGACTCAGCAGATCATTTCTGAGTTTATCGAGATCCTGAATGAGTTTTGCATAATCAGCATACCGGTCGTCAGGATTCTTAGCGGCCATTTTTGCAATGATGTCGTAAGCTTGCCTCGGCACCAGCGGATCGAGACTTTCATAATTCGGAAATATCTGGGAAGCGTGTTTGATCACCATCTCAATGGCAGAAGCCGCTGTAAAAGGCAGTTTTCCATACAACATGAAAAAGAAAGTGATGCCCAGCGAATAAATATCGGCGCGATGATCCACCGACGCGTTTTGCGCTTGCTCGGGCGCCATGAAACTCGGAGTGCCCAGCAGTTCTTGAACTTGCGTTATCCGGACGTTCATCTTTTCGGAGAAAGCCAGACCAAAATCCACAATCTTTACTTGCTGATTTTCATCAAACAGGATATTGCTGGGCTTGATATCCCGGTGCACGACCCCTTTCTTGGAGGCGGCTTCCAGCGCCCGCGCGCTTTGCAAAATGATATCGAGTGCAGGAACAATATCGATTCGTTGTTTCTTTTTGATTAGATCGGCAACAGAACCGTTGGAACACCACTGGATGGCGAAATAATGTTCCCCTTCTTCCTCGCCGAAACTGTAAATAAATGCGATGCCAGGGTGATTAATGGCCGCAAGCACTTTTGCTTCCCGGCGGAAACGCTCCACAAAAGCAGGTGAATTGGAAAGTTTTTTTGACAGAATTTTAATCGCAACAAAACGTTCCAGTGGCTCATCATAGGCCTTGAAAACGTGGCCCATCGCGCCGCTTCCGATCAGGGTTTCAATTCTGTATACGCCATACTTGGGGCGAATTTTTATTGCGGTATCGCTGGAGGAAGCAGCTCCGATAAAATCCACAGTTGGAAAACTTTTTTCTCTGTCAGCCAGTACCGTTTTTGGTATTTCCACTGGCGGGGCTGTGATTCCGATTCCCCTCCAGGTTTCCATCAATCGCTGAAAGCTTCTCACCCGTGCTACCAGTTCCCTCAAATCAACCGGCTTGATCAGATATTCATTGGCCCCCAGTTCGAAACAAGCAAGCTTCCTGTCCAAATCAGCGTTGCCACTGAGAATGATGACTGCTATCTCGCGAAGAAATGGATCGTCCTTGATCAGCTTGCAAAGTTCATCCCCATTCATGCCTGGAAGCGCGAGATCGAGTAATACGATGGTGGGTTTTCTGTGTAAGACCTGCTCAATCGCTTCGGCCGCCGTCGATGCCGTTTGCGTTTCAAAGCCTTCTTGCGCCAGTGCGGTCTCGAGAAGGCGCCGGTATTCCTGATTATCCT
>JBKKAT010000931.1:0-4162 GCA_046714535.1 Acidobacteriota bacterium
GTTATAGATGTATCAAATGGATTAAACGGTTTCTCCGTTGCTTTTTTTCAATTAGCTAGCTGATAAGTGTTTTAATTTGAAAAGTTGTTCTTCGAGTTCCTTTGTTTTTTCCTTTTCTTCCATTAGAGCGCGTTTCATAGAGATTCGGTCACGCCTTGAATTAAGGAGAGTGATTACCTGATTTCTGATAGCTTTCAACGCTACAATCTGTCCGACACTCAACGTGCGCGGCACTTGATCTAACACGCAAAGTGTTCCGAGTTTTAATCATTGCTCTGTGGTTAAAGGCGCTCCTGCATAGAATCTGATTTTAGGCTCAGATACAACAAGCGGATTATCCTTAAAACGATTATCCTCTAAGGCATCATTTACAATAAACGGATCACGTTGAAGTATGGCGTGCGCGCAAAAAGAAATATCGCGAGGCGTTTCCTGAAGGTTTAACCCATGACAGGATTTGAACCATTGCCTTTTGGAATCGACGAGTGAGATCAAAGCGAAGGGAACACCAAATACCTCCGCTGTCACGCGGGTGATGCGATCAAATCGTTCCTCTGGAGGAGTATCCAGTATCTCCAGGGACTTTAACGAAGCAATTCGTTGTTCTTCATCCGGCGGATAAGGTGCAGGCATATTTTCACCTGTTAGGAGATTATTGTACTACAATTCGCCTCTGACCAAATCCTGATAGGAATCTCTCCTACGAATAACGTAGAATCTGGAACCATCCACAAGAACTTCTGCCGGTCTTCTTCGACTGTTGTAGTTTGAGCTCATCGAGAATCCATAGGCGCCCGCGTGAAGAATCGCCAACAACTCTCCGGGAGCGGATTCTTGTAAAACCCGGTCCCTGGCAAAGAAATCACCTGTTTCGCATACAGGCCCAACCACATCACAGGAGAACTTTTCACGATTCGCCTGAAGAACAGGAAGAATTGTGTGATGCGCATCGTAAAGAGTCGGTCGGATAAAATCGTTCATACCGGCATCCACGATCACAAAACGTTTCCGGTCATTCTCTTTCGTGTACAACACCTTCGTTAGTAAAAAGCCTGCCGGCGCCACGATCGATCGCCCGGGTTCAAGAATCAATTGCATCTTTTTCCCTTTCATCAAAGGCCGGAGAACTGATGCGAGTTTGCGTGGATCCGCTTTTGATTCCGCATTTTCGTAAACGACTCCAAGGCCGCCGCCTATATCCAGGTGGTTCATGTGAATTCCCTGTTTGCCCAATTGCCGGGCCAAACCAAGAGCTTTGCGCACAGCATCCTCAAAAGGCTGAACATCACTGATCTGTGAACCGAGATGAATGTGCATTCCCTCAATTCGTACGTTGCTCATATTCTGCGCCCGGCAGTAAAGAGCAAAAGCCTCTTCTATGGGAATTCCAAATTTGTGTTGTGTCAGCCCGGTGGATATGTAGGGATGCGTGCGCGGATCAATATCCGGATTAATCCGCAAACTAACTGGCGCTATGAAGCCGAGTCTGCCGGCTATCGAATCAATCAGCAAGAGCTCCTGTTCCGACTCAACGTGAATCGCGAGGATTTTTTTTCGAAGAGCGCTTTCAATTTCCTCCGCAGTTTTTCCAACCCCTGCAAATACGATTCGCTCCGGTGGAAATCCGGCTTTTAACGCACGATAGAGTTCTCCTCCTGAAACGATATCCGCACCACTCCCCTGTCGCGCTAAAAGCTTTAACAAGGACAAATTGGAATTTGCTTTCAGCGCGTAACAAATCAAATGAGGAATGCCGCGAAATGCTTTGCTATAAGCATCGTAACCGGCGAGCAACTGTTTCCTGCTATAGATGTACACAGGAGTTCCCGCGGATTCTGCAATCCTTTCGACTGCAAGATCTTCAACAAAAAGTCTTTTGTTCCGGTAACGAACCACGGCCTCTTATTATAAGTGACTAGTGGCCGGTGGCTAGTGGCCAATGTGTCATTCCAGGGTTTGCCAGGAAACACCTGCCCGCCTTGCCTCTTCGCGTTCCAGTTCCAGTCTGGCTTCAGCATCCACCAACTGGTTCGAAATTTCCGTCAGCTTCCGGCACGAAGAGCTTTCTTTGTAAGTAGACAGCAGATCGACCGGTTTCCTTCCTGGAGTTGTGCGCTGGGCATACTGCTTTTCTTTTGATTGTTCGCAAGAAGATTCAGCGTCAATTTGTTTCTCCCTCAAACGGTTCACTTCCCTCTTAATTGCCTGTAAACGTCGCTGCCAGTCTCTTTCTGATACACCGGATGAGTGTGTTTTACCCGTTCGGGCAAGTTCCGGAATTTCCACTCCCAGAACAGAAATTTCCGGAGCCTGATCAATATCCGATGCCGTTATCGTTTTACTCTTGCCGGTTCTTTTGCTTTTTGTTTCCAAAGCGATTTCCACAATGGAAGGCGTTGTTCTTTTTGGTTCCGAAAGGGAAGAATCGGCGCGAACAGGCTCCCGTTTGTTCGCTGCAGAAGTAGCCGTCAGATCAACCAGGCTTTTCTTGAAGCTGATCAAAACACCATGCGAATCCTTAAGAACGATTGTAGATTCTTGATCGCTGATGAGTGTTCCTTCGACCTTCTTGCCGGAGGTCAAGACGACCGTATAGGCACAAGCAACTTGTGCGGTGAAAAGAAACAAAATGAGGTAGGAAGGTATCGACATTCTCGTCTCCTTCCCGCCTGAATGTGGCTACGGAGTGGGTTTATTTTCGGAAGAATCCGCTAGTTTTACCTTTTTCGGCAGCCTGCACAGCCGGAGCGGCCGTCAGTTGCTGGATTCTTTCCTGTAAACGCGCAATTTTTGCTTCAAGCTCGTTCTTAGTAAAAGCGACTTGCTGCTTCAGCTTTTCCCGATCTTGATTTACGGCCTGAAGTTGGCTGTTCAGATGTGCGATTTCTTCCGTTTTGATTTTCAAATCTTCTTCCATATTCTGAATCGATTCATCTTTTTCAGCCAAATCTCTGCCATGCCGATCGCGAGCTTCATCGTATAATTTCTTAATTTCCTGCAATTCTACAATTTTCGAAAAATCTGATAATGGTTCTGCCATATCTCCTCCCTGTTTTTCGCCCGTGAGCGACCAATCTTCCTTACCTTCTTCCTGCATGCCATGTTCCACCTGATAGAGAAATTTTCGGAGTTCCATGTCCAGTTCACCGGGATTGGTCGTAGCGGCCAATGCCGTTTCTTTTCGAACGGCATTGTTCAGAACAAGAGAAATCAGTGATTGATTCATGGATTGCATTTTGTAATAAGCAACTGATTTTTCTATTTCTTCATCAATTTCTTGAATATTTCCTTCCAGGATGCACTTCTGGATTTTGGGGTTATCCCGCGCTATTTCCACTGCTGCAATCAAACCGGTCTGATCACACCGGGGCACCAGTTTTAGTGAAATGACCGCCTTCAAGACCTGCGAGAGCTGGATGCGAATTTGCCGGTGCTGACCTTCCGGAAAACTATCGATGATTCGATCGATTGTTTGCGCGGCGCTATTTGTGTGTAGCGTGCTGAACACAAGGTGCCCGGTTTCGGCGGCAGTCATTGCTGTCATGATCGTTTCAGGATCGCGCATTTCACCGATCATGATTACATCCGGATCCTGGCGCAAGGTATTTTTTAGAGCCTGAGCGAAAGAATGGGCATCTTCCCCAACTTCACGCTGAGTAATTGCAGCCATTCCATCTCTGAATAGAAATTCGATGGGATCTTCAATTGTTACAACATGAACCGGGCGATGATTGCTGATTTCAAGAATCATTGCGGCGAGAGTTGATGACTTTCCGGAACCAGTCGGTCCGGTCACCAGAATCAGGCCCTGGGGCATATAGCAGAACTGGTACAGCACATGAGGGAGCCCCCAATCATCCAGCGAGGGAAAATCAAACGGAATCCGCCGAAATACGGCGCTAATCGTTCCGCGTTGATAAAATACAGTCGCACGAAACCGGGAAATACCTGCAAGACTGTATCCGAAATCAACATAGAGCCGTCGATCCAGATGCGCCTTCTGTTTTGGCGTTAACGTAGCAAGTATCAGTTTTTCAATGTCTTGTGGAGACAGGGGCGCTGACTTCACTGGAAGAAGACGTTCCTCCAGACGCAGTAGTGGCGGTCTCATTGGTTTCAGATGCAGATCGGAGGCCTTCTGCGTAACCATGAACTTTAACAA
>JBKKAT010000932.1:0-10960 GCA_046714535.1 Acidobacteriota bacterium
ATTCAATGGCGCGGGAGACATGGAAGAATTTCATGCAGCGGAAAATGTTTCCGTTACCGTGCAACCAGCCGGACCGGGAAGGAAAAATATTCCACCGCAAACAATTTATTGCAGGGACCTGAACGCAACGTTCCTTCCTACGACGGGAGATGTCCGTGAGATCCATTTCAATGGAGAGTTTAAGCACGTTCAGAACGATCGCACTGTCTCCAGTGAAAGAGCCATCTATTACGGCAATGAAGGGAAAACGAATCTCATCGGGTCGCCGCAGATCCAGGACGCGTCGATGAACATCACCTCCGAAAAAATGTTGCTGTACGAACAAACCTCCGCGATTCATGCGGACGGAAACGTCAAAAGCGAATTTGTAAAAAAAGAAGGTAAAACACCGAACACCTTCCCGTTTGCCTCTCCGTCCAATCAACCTGTTTACATTAGCGCGGAAAAAATGGATTGGGACTCAAACAAATCGGAAGCCGTTTATACAGGTAAAGCCAAACTCTGGCAGGAAAAGAATGTCATTACTGCCGCTAAAATGATCATCAATGACAAGGAAAAAACGCTCTCCGCTTACGATAAAGTCCACACAATTTTTTACAATCAAAAAGAGGGCGTAAACGAAGAAGAGGAAAAGAGTAAAGCGAAAAAGAAAGACAAAAAGAAAGCCGGCGATACAACGCCTGCTGAAGAGGAAAATAAATTAATGATGACGCCCGAAAAAGGAGAAGATGGTCCGATTTCGGTGGATGCAGCGATCATGAACTATGTCGAAAAAGACCGGATCATCCATTTTGAAAAAGAGGTAAAAGTGGTTACTCCATCCACAAAAATCAATTCAGACAAAGCAGATTTTTATTTGAAGGAGAAATCATCTGAGTTTGACCGGCTTTACGCGCAAGGAAAAGTAACAATTCAGACCGAACAAAAAAGAGGGAGTGGAAAAAAAGCCATCTTCTATGCAGGCGATAGAAAATTGGTTCTGGAAGGAAGTCCAAAACTGTCCGAGCCGGGAAAAGCAGACATAGTCGGCCGGATGTTGACCCTCTTTTTAGCGGATGGTAGAATCCTCATCGACGGTCAGGAGGACGGCAGGGCAACAACCACGCTTGAGATGTTAGAAACGGCAAGCAATCCCTTAGCGTCACCAAAATCAGGATCACCCAAACCAGGATCACCAAAAGCCCCCAGCAAGAAAGCTCCGGATGCAGGTTCTAAAGACCGAAAACCTAACCAAAAGCTATAAAGGGCGAGTTGTCGTCCGCGATGTAGCACTTCATCTGTTCCAGGGAGAGGTGGTTGGACTCCTTGGTCCCAATGGCGCCGGCAAAACGACCACGTTCTACATGGTGGTTGGCCTCACTTCACCGGATTCGGGATGCGTTCTATTGAACGACATGGACATCACCGATCTGCCCATGTATCTCCGCGCCCGACAGGGTATCAGCTACTTACCCCAGGAGCCATCTGTTTTTCGAAAATTATCTGTGTACGAAAATATCATGGCCATTCTGGAAACCATGAATCTTACCAGACAGGAACGCCGCGAACGAACCTTCGGTTTGCTGGCAGAATTGGGAATCGAACATGTTTCCAACAGCAAGGCTTACACACTTTCCGGTGGTGAAAGAAGACGCGTAGAAATTGCACGCGCACTGGCAACATCTCCGAGTTTCATGTTGTTGGATGAGCCTTTTGCCGGAATTGATCCCATTGCTGTTGCTGATATTCAAGACATCATTGCAAAGTTGCGCGATTCAGGAATCGGCATTTTGATCACCGATCACAACGTTCGCGAAACCTTGAAAATAACAGATCGAGCCTATATCATAAATAACGGGGAAATCTTCCGGAACGGGTCACCACTCGATCTGTCAAATGATCCCGAGGTGAAGAAGATTTACTTGGGAGAATCGTTTAAACTAGATTAGGATCTTAAACAGAAGAACGCAAAGCGCGCAAAGTATTTTGTTTTCTTTGATCTTTGTGTTCTTTGCGATCTTCTGTTCAAGAGAATAACGTATGTCGATTCAGCAAAAGCTCCATTTGAAGATTGGCCCCCGGCTGCATATGACCCCGTCTTTGCAGCAGGCAATCAAGCTTCTGCCGCTCGCACGCCTCGAACTCCAAAACTACCTGGCACAGGAAATGCAAGTCAATCCGATTCTTGAGGAACAGATTACCACCGTAGAAGACGAAGAATACGATGCCGAAAAGGAAATGGAGATCGCGGAAGAAAATACAAACATTGAAAATGACCGCAAGGTAGAAGACACATTCGATTATGAAGCCTTTTTCCGTGATTACTTCGATCTTAGCTATAATCCGAACGTTCAAAAAGAAATCACCGAATATCCTTCCTTCGAAAATACTTTAGCCACACAAACCACCTTGACGGACCATATGGAATGGCAGCTGGGTGTGTTGAATCCGCCGGAGCCGGACCTTTCGATCGCTAATGAAATCATCGGAAATCTCGATGATAAGGGTTACTTACAAAGCTCCGTTGAAGAAATCGCACAGGCCGGTCCGTATGAACTTGCGGATGTGGAACGGACTCTAAAGTTTATTCAACATCTGGATCCTGTCGGGGTGGGTGCCCGCGATTTGCGTGAATGCTTGCTGATTCAAACCGACTACTACGGATTCACCGGAACTCCCGTGGAGACAATGATCCGGGAGATGCTGGATCTTTTGCGAAACCACAATTACCAGGAGATCTCAAGAAGGTTGAAATGCTCATTGCCCGAAGTGCAGAAATGGATGGAAGCTATTAAACATTTCGATCCGGTTCCCGGGTTGAAGTACAGCTCTTCCGCTCCGCAGTATGTCACCCCGGATGTTTATGTCGTGAAGATGGACGGAGAATATAAGATTATCCTGGATGATGATGGCATTCCCAGATTACGAATCAATCCTTTATATAGAAGGATGCTCGAAGAAAAAGGAACTCCGGAAGAAACCGTAACCTATATCAAAGATAAAATTAAGTCAGCCCTGTGGTTGATTAAAAGCATTGATCAAAGGCAAAAAACCATTTACAAGGTGGCTGAGAGCATTGTTCGGCATCAAAGGGGTTTTCTGGATTATGGAACGCAGTTTCTCAAACCGTTGATCCTCAAAACCGTGGCCGATGATATCGGAATGCATGAGTCGACTGTGTCGCGCGCCGTTACAAATAAATATATGCATACGCCTCAAGGCGTATATGAAATGAAATTCTTTTTTCACAGCTCGTTGTCCAATTCTCGTGGCGCAGACATCAGTTCTCTTTCCATAAAAGAAAAAATTCGTAAGATGATCGAAGTTGAGGACCAACTAAAACCACTCAGTGATTCTGAAATCACGTCTGCTTTTCAAAGGGAGGGACTGAAAATCTCGCGCAGAACGGTGGCAAAATATAGAGAAGACATGAAGATACCAGCTTCCCACCAGAGGCGATCTGTTCTATCGCAGTAAAAGTGACCAGTGACTAGTGTCTAGTGACCAGTACCAGTGACTGGCCACTCTATATATATTTGGAGGCGGGCCTACACCCAAACATCGAGGTACGAATATGAATGTAACCTTTACGAGTCGCGGTTTTGAACTGTCCGAGCAGATCAAGAAATTTGCCCGCGAAAAGTTAAAAAAGATAGAGTCTTTGGATGAGCTGATTAACGTCACGTTAACCATGGCTCAAAACAAACATCTGTACAAAGCCGAGTTACTGGTTCACGATCGCAACGCGCGATTTACGGCAGTTCAGTCGACACCCGATATTTATAAATCCATCCATGCTGTCGTTGATAAAGTTCAGAAACAGGTCAAAAGGCATAAAGAAAAAATGATTGGCCGAAAGCGCCTGGCTCCGACCAAAGGCGCCAAACTTGTGCAAAATATGGCAGTATCCGAGAGATTGGCACCTCCCAGGGTTATTCGTAGCCGAAAACAGGATGTGAAGCCGATGTCTCAAGATGAAGCTGTTTTGCAAATGGAATCCCTGAAGCTGGAATTCCTGATTTTTCGCGATACAAGCAATGATCGCATTCGCATTCTATTTAAGCGAAAAGATGGAAACTACGGACTGGTCGATTCGGAAATGTAGTTATTTTTGGAGGGCCGGCGTCCCTGCCCGCCAATGAACCAAAGGTCGGCGGGCATGGAGGCCCGCCCTCCGGAATACTGGATAAAATGAAATTATCAGAAGTTATCACGGAAGACTTGATCTTTCCCGATCTCAAGGGAACGAATGTCACAGACATTCTGCAGGCGTTCGCGCAAGCAATCTGTGATGCGGGAAAGTTTTTCAACCCTGACGTGCTCTATGACCGTTTGATGCAGCGCGAAAGTCAAGAAAGCACAGGCATTGGAAACGGTGTTGCGATTCCACACTGCAAGGTAGAAAGTCTGAATGAAGTAATTCTTGCTGTCGGCTACTCCTCCACGGGCGTAGATTTTAAAGCGATTGACGGAAACAAGACATTCTTTTTCTTCATTTTACTTTCGCCGGCCAATTCTACCGTGCTTCATCTCAAGGCGCTTGCCGCACTTTCACGATTGCTGAAATCCAGCAATTTTATGGCGCAACTTCATAAGAGGCCGGATAAAAAAGAACTTGTAGACTTGATTCGCGAAGAAGAGGGTACTTTAGTAAAGTAAATGCAAGTTCAAAACATCGATCGTCCTTACATCCACGTTTCGGAGCTGCTTTCCGAAAAAGCAACGCACTTAAATCTGCAACTCATTACCGGCAAAGAAGGACTCAGCAAGAGAATCAATTTCCCAAAAATTCAAAAGCCTGGTCTCGCTCTAACAGGATTTACCGAATACGTTCGTCCGGGACGGGTGCAGATACTGGGGGAAAGCGAGCTTGCGTTTCTTCGTCAGATGGAACCGGAGAAACGCCGCGAAGTGCTTCATCAGCTTTGTTCCGTGGATATTGCTTGCTTCATCATCACAAGAGGAATGCAACCAACGGAAGAAATACTGGCGGAAGCCGAGAAACATCAGATTCCGTTGATGGTGACTCCGCATGTTACCTCCGTTTGTATCGAAAAAATGACAACGTTTCTTTCCGATATGCTCGCGCCCAGGACCTATTTGCATGGCGATTTGCTCGATATATTCGGGCTGGGCGTTCTGTTGATCGGCGAAAGCAGCATTGGAAAAAGTGAATGCGCTCTGGATCTGATCGTCCGGGGGCATCGGCTAATTTCCGATGACATTGTCATCATTAAGAAAACGACCGATACCATAGTGATCGGGACGGCTCCTGATCTGATCCGGTATCATATGGAACTTCGTGGCCTCGGGGTTATCAACATTCGCGATCTTTTTGGTATTTCGGCCATCAGCTTGAACAAGAAAGTAGAACTGGTGATCTCGCTGGAGCGATGGAAACCGGATGTGGAGTATGATCGCCTCGGGCTGGAAGAAAATCGCTATGAAGTCCTCGGAATTGACCTGCCTCTCATTCGAATGCCGGTTGCGCCAGGAAGGAATATTGCTATCTTAATTGAAGTGGCTTCCCGGAATTACCTGCTCCGCTCGCAAGGCTATAATGCCTCCAAGGATCTGGTGCAAAAGATCGACGAGATCGCCGGCCCCAAGGTGAAGTAAGCTTTCAATGGCGGGCAGGGACGCCCGCCCTCCGGGTGATGAAGTTATAATTATAACCAATGACAGAAGCACCGGTTCCGACCCAATTCCTGATCATTACAGGTTTGTCCGGATCAGGAAAAAGTGGTGTGACTAAATGTTTCGAGGACCTTGGATATTTTTGTGTGGATAATTTGCCCGCAAAGCTTATTCCGACTTTCGTCCAGCTTTGCACGAAACCGGGGGCAGAAATACGCAGGGTCGCCATAGCTATGGATATTCGCGAGCGCGATTTCATTCATGATTTCCCGGGAATTTATAACAATATGAAAACCGAAGGTTATGATTTCTCGATTGTGTTTCTCGAAGCGTCGGATGAAGTACTCTTGCGGCGATTCAGTGAAACGCGCCGTCCTCATCCGCTTGCATTCGACCGCCCGGTCTTGCAAGGGATTGCCGAAGAACGGGAGCGCCTCCAGGCAGTTCGGGATATGGCGGACATCACGATTGATACCTCGAATTTAAACATTCATGAGCTTCGTGAACACATCAACAAGATCTATTCGCCGGCCGTTGAAGCCAAACCGCTGATCATTTCCTTGGTCAGTTTTGGTTTCAAATATGGAATCCCTTTTAACAGTGATATTCTTTTTGACGTTCGTTTTCTTCCCAATCCCTTTTTTGTTCAAGACCTGAAAAACAAAACGGGCCTCGATACAAAGGTCCAGGAATATGTCTTTGGGAACGAAGAGTGGACGCAGTTTCGGGAAAAGCTGACGGACCTCCTGTTTTTCTTGTTGCCCAAGTTTGTAACGGAAGGTAAATCTTATTTGACTCTTTCCATTGGCTGCACGGGTGGGAAACACCGGTCCGTAGCAATTGCGGATTATCTGGAAAAACTGTTGAAAGAAAAAGGGCATATGGTCCGCTGCAAGCATAGAGATATGAATAAGGAGTAAACAATGGTTGGCATCTTAATCGTCACTCATGGCAGGCTCGCTCAAGAGCTGCTGGAGACGACAAAAATTATTGTCGGAAAGGGGGTCGATCATTTAGTCCCAATCAGTGTCGGGTGGAATGATGATATGGCGGATATTCAGAAAATCATTTCAACAGCAATCGCCAAAGTGGATCAAGGGGACGGAGTTTTGATCCTGACTGATATGTTTGGAGGCACGCCTTCCAATATCAGCTTGTCTTTTTTATCCGAAAAAGTCGAGATCATCACCGGCGTAAATCTTCCCATGTTGATCAAAATCATGAACGTAGGAGAACGTTATAAATTAAAAGAGCTCGCTCACCTTATTCACGAACAGGGGAAAAAGAGCATTTATCTTGCGAGTGAGATTCTTTCTTTGCACAAGTAAGGCAGATAAGGAGATTTTTTTGAACAGAAGGTCGCGAAGGACGCAAAGATAAGAAATACATATTCTCTTCGCGATCTTTGCGTGCTTCTGTTCAAAATAGAATCATGATTACAAAAGATGTAGAGATCACGAACAAGAAAGGGCTTCATGCCAGGGCCGCATCCAAGCTTGTGCAACTGGCGGCAAAATACAAATCGAAAGTTTTGCTTTGCCGCGACGGGCAACAGAGCGATGGAAAGAGCATTCTCGGCGTTCTGGTACTGGCTGCGCATCAGGGCTCTTTGCTGACAATCACGACAGAAGGAGAAGACGAAAAAGAGGCGATGGACGTTCTTGTCGATTTAATCAACCGGAAGTTCGACGAAGGCGAATGATGAAGAAGAATACGCATAAGGGAACACCGATTTCTCCCGGCATAGCGATCGGCAAAAGCCTGTTGCTGGAGAAACAGGACGTTGCTGTTTACCGCATCGATCTGGAAGAGGAGCAAGTCGAATCGGAAATCCAGCGTCTAAAAGAGGCTATTCAAAAAGCGACGGCGCAAATTACGTTGTTAAAAGAGCAGCTCAGCGACAAGTTGGGTAAGGAACACGGCTACATCATGGATTCGCAGCTGTTGATGCTCTCTGACAAGCTTCTTGTCGAAAGCACGATCGATTTGATTCGCAAAGAAAAAGTGAATGCCGAATGGGCCTTGAATGAGACCGCCGGACAATGGACAACGATCTTCGAAAATATGAAAGACGAATACTTCAGGGAGCGCGTTACGGATGTCGAAGATGTCATTCACAGGGTCATGGCGAATCTGGCTCAAATTAACGTTCATGACCTGACTCAGGTCGACGAAGACGCGGTGATCTTATCCTTTCAGATGACTCCTTCGGATATTGTAGAACTACAGAATACGAGAGTTGTCGGCTTCGTAACGCAGATGGGCGGCAAAACAAGCCATACTGCGATTATTGCGCGATCCCTGAAAGTGCCGGCGGTTACAGGCATTCCCGGCATCGACGACATTGCGAAATCGGGCGAAATTGTGATCGTCGATGGTTATGAAGGAATCGTCATCGTAGACCCTACGAATACGCAGCTTCGCGAGTATCAAAACAAAAAGAATTACTACGAAGAACATTCGCGGGTCATGCTGACGCAAAGAGAATTGCCTGCGATGACAAAAGATGGGCGAAAAGTCGTGGTTCAGGCAAATATCGAACTTCCGGAGGAGCTCGAAGCGGCAATCCGTTCCGGCGCCCAGGGAATCGGCATCTATCGTTCCGAGTTTCTCTATTTATCGAACCCGGATCGCCTTCCCTCTGAAGAAGAACATTTCGTGGTTTACAGAAGACTAGCGGAAAAAGTTTATCCCTACTCAGCCATTGTGCGAACCGCAGATCTCGGGGCAGAAAAATTCACGCCGGCCATGGGAATGAATCATGAGCCGAATCCGGCTCTGGGAATCCGTGGAATTCGGTTCTGCCTGCAAAGAAAAGAGATGTTCAAAACGCAGCTGCGAGCCCTTTTGCGCGCCAGCATTTACGGGCGTCTCAAGATCATGTTCCCCATGATCTCAGGCTTGAACGAACTCCGCGAAACGAAAGCGGTGTTGGAAGAATCAAAAGAAGAGCTGCGCCTCCAAAAGGTAGAATTTAATGAGAACATCTCCATCGGAATTATGATTGAAGTTCCCTCGGCGGCGCTCACTGCCGATTTGCTCGCGCAGGAAGTGGACTTTTTCAGTCTCGGTACAAATGATCTCATTCAATATCTTCTGGCAATCGACCGGAACAATGATCATCTATCTTATTTGTACGATCCATTGCATCCGGCCGTGATCCGGATCATGAAGTACGTCGTGGATAAAGCACATGAAGTCGGAGTGAAAGTGGGATTATGCGGTGAAGTTGCTTCCGACCCTCAGAACTTGATTGTGCTTCTTGGTCTGGGGCTCGATGAACTTTCCATGAACCCTGTGTCGGTTCCTTTGATCAAGCATGTGATCCGTTCCGTAGACTATTCGGACGCGCGGGAAGTGTTGGAACATTGTCTGGCGCTGGCCACGGCGCGGGAAGTAAACGAATACATTTTGGAAAAAGTAAATCAGTTTTTCCCGAGCGGTTTCTTCGCTCCGAAAGGACCCTCGATGCTATAATGATTAACCCTCTATTTCGTGGAGGGCGGGCGTCCCTGCCCGCCGTTGCGACGCCGTTTTGGCAGGCACGGAGGCCTGCCCTCCGTGGTGATGAAGCGTTATGCGATTAGAAGAAATTGCAGAGAAGCTTGAGTGCAAGCTCGAAGGGAATCCGAGCTACGAGATTCTGGGTGTTGATAAGATTGAAACAGCCGGACCTCAGATGCTGACGTTCCTTGCCAACCGGAAGTATCTTCCCAAGCTGAAATCAACGCAGGCCGGTGCCATCATCACCGACTTCAACACCGATTGTAATGGCAAAAACGTTCTAAGACATGCCAATCCATATTTAACTTACGCCAAAGCTCTAGAACTTTTCTACAAACCATACAGACCGGCCCCATTCATTTCCCCGCAAGCACACGTCGCCCCCACAGCACAGATTGGAAAAGATGTTTACATTGGCCCGTTCGTATACGTGGATGATTCCGTCGAAATTGGTGACCGTTGCTCCATATTTCCCAATACAACCCTCTACCAGGGAGCTAAGATTGGCGATGACTGCGTGATCCATTCCAACGTTTCCGTACGCGAAAATGTTGAAATTGGAAATGGTGTGGTCATTAAGAATGGAGCCGTGATCGGAAGTGAAGGCTTCGGATTTGCAAAAGTTGAAAATGGAAGTCATTACAAAATTATTCAGACCGGAAAAATCGTCATCGAAGATTCCGTCGAGATTGGCGCAAATTCAACAATTGACCGGCCGGCTGTCGGTGAAACAAGGATCCGCAGAGGAACGAAAATCGACAACTTGGTCCAGATCGGACACTCAAGCGATGTAGGAGAAGATTCCATCCTGTGCGCACAGGTCGGGTTGGCCGGAAGCACCCTCATTGGAAAGAATGTGATTCTATCCGGGCAGGTGGGCGTGGCCGGTCATCTGGAAATTGGGGATAACGTAATCGCAACGGCGCAGACAGGCATTCCGAATTCTGTCAAAGAAAACAGTTTTATTTCCGGATATCCAGCCATTGATAATCGCTCCTGGCTGAAGTCCAGCGCCGTCTTCAATCGCCTTCCCGAAATGCTGCGAGATCTCCAGACGCTGAAAACACGGATCGAGGAATTAGAAAAGAAGCTGGCTGCATCAGGAGATAGACCAGATAAGGGAGATTAGCAAGTGCTGAGTGCTCAGTGCTGAGTTCCCCCACGTATACTCAGCACTCAGCACTTTGCACTTAGCACTAAAGAAAAATGCTTGAGCACGTAGATCTGACTCTTTCCGTTTCTAAAGAAGAATACAAACGAAGATTGCCTGAACTGCAGGAACAACTCTACGGGCTTGCGCATTCGATGTTTCACGCCGGTGTCCCCAGCATTGTCGTATTCGAAGGATGGGCGGCTTCCGGAAAAGGAAGCACCATCACAATTCTAACGGAACGCCTCGATGCGCGCGGTTTTCGTGTTGTCCCGATCATGCCTCCGCGAACCTACGAAACTCAGTATCCCTGGTTGTGGCGCTTCTGGTTGAAGATACCGGCAGCAGGCCAGATGATGATCTTCGATCAATCCTGGTATCGCCGCGTTCTAACGGACCGGCTCATGAAAACGGTGACCAAACGCGAGTGGGAAACCGCTTATCAGGATATCAACGATTTTGAAGAACAATTAGCAAACAATGGAACTGCGATCGTAAAGTTCTGGCTACACATCAGTAAAAAAGAACAGAAAAAACGCCTCAAAGAATTAATGAAAAAAAAACTGACTTCGTGGCAAGTGTCGGAGGAGGATGCTTTTCAAAATAAGTCTTACAAGAAACATCTGAAAGTCGCGGAAGAAATGCTTGCCAGAACCGATATGGACTTCGCTCCCTGGACCATCGTTGAAG
>JBKKAT010000933.1:0-9171 GCA_046714535.1 Acidobacteriota bacterium
GTACTGCTGGCTGATGCTCGCGGATTATTTCTGGAAATTACAAATCCGGAATTCCTATCGGCTTAAGGCCTCAACCAGGCTCCAGACAGTCCACGTAAGCAGAATCGTGTAAACAATAACTAACCAGCGGGGAGTCCCTTTTTCTTCACTCATCTCGTTTCGCTCATTCTAACGCAAAGACACACAGACGCCAAGAATGAAATGACCGCCGGCTTCAGCCGGCATAAAGGGAAGGCAGGCTTTAGCCTGCGCTCATTTTGCAACGCAATCACATCATTGATTCGGCGCGCTGCTGATCCATCACCAATCTTTTTGCCCCTAGAATCAGGATTATTGCGCCAATCGGAATGGCAAAGGATCCCACCAGCATTCCTAGCACAAGCGAATTGGTGACGTCTGAAATTTTTCCAATCAGCACAGGCGATATCGCATCACCCAGCAGATGGATGAAAAGAATATTTAAAGCCATTGCAGTGGCCCTCATTCTTGGATGTACAACGCTAATGATCGCAGCATTCAGAGGTCCCGTATTGAAAAACAAAAAGAAGATGGCAAGAAAGACGAAAGGGAAAGCCCATGCCTTGCTCTCAATCAGTATGGATGCAGCCGCCAGGGGCGTCGCCAGTAGCATTCCTATGGCCGATATCAGAAAGTACGCTTTTCGATTTTTCGCGTGCCAGATATCGGCAAGAAAACCTCCAAACATCGTTCCGGCGACGCCGGCAACAACCGTTGTGGCTCCGAATAGTTGTGTTGCCTGGCTGACTTCCCAACCTCGAGTCCGGGAGAGGAAAGAAGGGAACCAGTAGGCCAGACCACCGACCGCGAATGTGAGCGCTGTGGTCCCTGCGACATTGTAAATATACGAAGGGGTTTTGATCAGATAACGGAGCGTTTCACCAATCGATGGAGTTCGAATTGCATCTGCGCTTCGGCTTGGTTCTTTAATGAACAGCGCAAGAACAGCAAGCAGGAATCCCGGAATTGCGGCGACCAGAAAAGCAGTACGCCACCCGAAATGTTGTCCCCAGGTTCCGCCCAGAATAATTCCGACTGCACTGCCCAGGGGAGTACCAATATAGTAGATGGAAAGCATTCGAGAGCGAACACTCTCCGAGTAAGAATCGGCGATCAAAGTCGGGGCCACAGGGCCGTATCCTGCCTCACCAATTCCGACCATCGCGCGAACTGTTTGCAACGATGCGTAGGATTGCGCGCGACCAGACAGAGCGGTGGCTATACTCCACAAAAATACACAGGAGCTTGCCAGCCATTTACGGCTCATGCGATCTCCCAGTAAGCCGAGCGCAGGCGAGGAGGCGAGGTATCCGATTGTAAAAGATGTATGCAAGAGTCCCAACTGCGCGTCCGTGAGATGCATGTCTGCTTTAATGAAGGGAAGGAGCGCTGAGATAATGAAACGATCCAAG
Source organism: Acidobacteriota bacterium (assembly GCA_046714535.1). Classification (GTDB taxonomy): domain Bacteria; phylum Acidobacteriota; class HRBIN11; order JAKEFK01; family JAKEFK01; genus JAKEFK01. The sequence continues at coordinate 1,431 of JBKKAT010000933.1, forward strand.
TAATTTACGAAGTTGATGGAGGTTAATACCACAATCGTAAAAACCTTCATGCGCTTAGTGATCATATTAATCGTTCTTAATCGTGGATCTTGATCATGATCGTAATCGTAATCGAGATCGAATCATAATCGTAATTCAATTCACGATAACGACTACGATCACGATTATGATTACGATCACGATCCACGATTAGAATTTACAGTGTAATATCTAGCCATGAAAACAGAAACAGGAAAGACCCTGGCTCGCAGTCTCAGGACCACGGAATTCTTCACTCTGGCATTTGGAACGATGGTCGGTGTCGGCTGGCTCATTGTGATTGATGATTGGTTAACACGGGGCGGTCCGCTCGGGGCAATGCTGGGATTTCTGCTGGGTGGAATTTTTCTTTTGCCGGTTGCCTACGTGTATGCGAAATTCGTGCGAGCCATTCCGAATGCAGGCGCTGAAATCGCTTACGTCACAACAGTATTTCCGCGATCTGTCGCTTTTATTTCCGGATGGCTCATGACGCTTGCCTATTTGATCGTTTGTCCGTGGGAAGCGGTTGCGATCGGAAAGCTTGTCGGCTATCTGATACCTGGAATAAAAAGCATCCAGATTTATAGCATTGCCGGCAAGCCGGTTTTTTTACCCGCGTTGATTCTGGGTTTGTTAACAACGGCGCTCATCATATTTTTGAATTATCGCGGGATTCGCCTGACCGCCAAATTCCAGAACTACACAACCTTCGCTCTGCTGTTGAGTTTTGCGGGTTTCACATTGCTTGGATCCACCCGGATTGAGTGGACGAACTATCAACCCTTGTTTTCAACCGCCGGGAATATTTTTTCTATCATTCTTGTCCTTCAAATTGTTCCCTATTTCCTTACCGGTTTTGAATCTGTACCCAAATGCGTGGAAGAGGCGGCGCCGAATCAAGATCCCAGAGGGCTGTCCAAAGCGATTTTTCTTGCCCTGGGAGTCGGTGTTTTGTTTTATGTTCTGATTATTTTCGTCGTCAGCGGTCTGGTTCCCTGGAAATCGATTGCTTCCGAAAGTTACGGCACTGCCACTGCCTTTGAAAGAGCATTTGGCTCCGATACGATTGTTCGATTCATTTTGGTTGCCGCACTTTTTTCTTTGTTGAAAGTGTTCAACGGCAATTTTATCGCTGCGAGCCGCTTGATCTTTGCGCTTGGGAGAGGGAAGTGGATTGCATCAACATTTGGTTCCGTTCATCAGAGTTTCAGCACTCCGCATGTTGCGGTCATTTTTTGCGGCGTGATCACCGTTCTGGGCGCTTTCCTGGGTGACGCCATCCTGATCCCGATTACGGAAGTCGGTTCCATGTGTTCTTTGCTGGGATGGTTTATGACCTGCGTGGCGTATCTAAAGTGGAAACAAGAAATTACCATCAAGGAAAAAATCATCGCGCTTACAGGAGCGATAGTCGCGGCCCTTCTGTTGCTCCTAAAGATCATTCCGCAGATGCCTGGCTCTCTTGGCCGATGGGAGTATCTCGCTCTCGCCGTGTGGATTGCGATAGGCCTTGTGCTCCGAAAAAAATAGTTCCCCTTCGGAGGGCGGCCGTCCCTGGCCGCCTGGCGGGCACGGAGGCCCCCCCTCCGGTTATGCAGCAAATTAGTTGACAAAGTCAACTAATTTGTCATAAACTGCTGGAAGAGATTGACATATGGATGATCAAGTTAATGCCTTTCGCAGCTTTAACCGCTTTTATACACGCCAGATCGGATTGCTGAATCAGACATTGCTGGACAGCGAATTCTCTTTATCGCAGGCGCGAATTTTGTTCGAAATAGCTCATCGTTCTGAATGCACCGCGACTGATCTGGAAGAAACGCTCGCCATGGATGCCGGCTATCTCAGCAGAATGATTCGTGAGTTCGAGAAACAAGGATTGCTCCGGAGAATTCGTTCGACGCATGATTCCAGGGAGCGTTGGCTCAAGTTAACTTCAAACGGGAAAAAAGCGTTTGCATTGCTAAACCAGCGATCCAGCAAAGAAGCAAAAACGCTGCTGGACAGGCTCTCTGCTGAAAACCGCGATCGGCTTCTTCACTGCATGCGAACTATAGAGACAGTCCTGGAACCCTCGCCGCATGATTCTGCCGCAGTTACGCTCCGATCTCATCGGCCAGGAGATATTGGCTGGATGACATACAGACATGGCGTGCTCTACGATCAAGAGTACGGGTTTGATGAAACCTTCGAAGCGCTGGTTGCGGATATTCTTGTTCGATTTATCAATAAGCATGATCCGGAAAAAGAACGGATCTGGATCGCCCAATTGCATGGCGAACGCGTTGGTTCGGTGATGATCGTAGATGCCGGGGATCACATCGCGCAACTTCGCCTCCTGCTGGTCGAACCATGGGCACGCGGTCGCAAGATCGGAAAACGATTGGTGGATGAATGCATGGCTTTCGCGCGCAAAAAAGGCTATCAAAAAATGAAACTGTGGACCCAAAGCAATCTGATGGAAGCCAGACAGTTGTATATCAAAAGTGGTTTCCGCCTGGTGAACGAAAAAGCTCACAAGAGCTTTGGCCACAATCTGGTAGCTCAAGTTTGGGAAGTTAACCTTTAAGACACAGCGCTCCAGTTTTGATACAATAAAGGTTTCTCTCAAAAATCAAGCTCGCGGAGGACGAAGGAAATGAAAAAAACAGCTCTTTTCTTGAGCGCATTCGCGGTAGTTCTGTGCGTTTCGGTGCTGCTGGCGGCGGAAATGAAAAAGGAAAAAGCCGCAGGTCCGGAATGGCATATGAATGCCACGGTAATTGAAGCCTGTAGCTGCCCGATGTTTTGTCCGTGCTACTTCAACACGAAACCCGCAGCACACCATGAACATGGAGGCGAAGCCAAACATTTTTGCCGCGCCAACAATGCATACAAAATCAACAAAGGACATTATGGTTCGGTGAACCTGGACGGCACGAAGTTCTGGATCGCAACAGATCTGGGCGGAGATTTTAGCAAAGGCGAAATGGATTGGGCGATTCTTTATTTCGACAAACCCCTGTCAAAAGAACAACGCGAAGCGATCGGCACGATCGCGGGACATCTTTTCCCGGTGAAGTGGAAATCTTTGACTACTGCTGAAGGGAATATTGACAAGTGGGAATACACGAATGACTATGCGGTCGCCACCTTAGATGGTGGAAAGACCGGTGAAGTAAGACTAAAACGAATGCCAGGCATGACCAGCGAACCGGTCGTCATAAAAAATCTGCGGTACTGGGGCGCTGCGCGTAACGATGGTTTCGTTCTGATGCCGAATGAAGTGGAAGCTTATCGGGTTGGTCCCAATGCTTTCGAATTCAAAGGCACGAACGGTTTCATGGTAACGATGGATCTTACTTCTGAAGACGTAGCAAAAAGAGCAAAAGCAAGCGGCTCTCACTAATAGGATAAGCCTGATAGAAGGATGGACCGGATATTTAGCTTATCCGGTCTATTCCTATCTTTTTTCGTTTTTGGTTGCTCTGTCGCTTTAAAAGCTTAAATTGAAAGTAAAGGAGGTGCGAAATGAAAACAGCATTTTTGCTTCTCTTTCTTTCACTCTTCGCATCCTGGTCGATTGCAGAACAAGCTGACGAAAAGAAAAAGCCAGCGCAAAAGGAACGCAAAATTCTTCAAAGCGTCAATGTGGACTCCTTTGATTTGAACCTGAAACGCCGCGAAATTCAGGTACAGGAACAGGTCGCCGTTGAAGCGGACGATTTTCCCGGCCTGGAATTTTCAGCTGGAACGCCGGCAAGCGATCTTTCCGGTTACAAACCTTACACGAAACAAGAGTTACAGGCCTACTCCGATTTGCTCGTGGACTACAGTTTGACCGATTACGATCGAACCGAAACCGCACGTCCCCACAAAAAGGGGCGGATCTTTCGGGCTACCGTTCCCCAATAATCACACGGCATTCGATTCGAACAATATTTTCTCTTGAATACTCTCTCTCCTTGAAGTAGAATACCGGCAATTTCGCGGGGGCTTTAATCAGGCCATTTTACTTTTAAGGAGACTCCATGACTAAACGTTTATCAGTGTGCTTTCTATTCGTATTTCTGCTTGGTCTTGTGACATTCCAGGCAGAATCAGCAACGGACAAATCGTACGTTTTGCTGGCGAAAGCAAAGTGGGGCGCATCGCATACGGCTGCGGTTGTCGCAGCGGGCGGCAACGTTACCTACAGTCACAAAAAAGCTGGCATCGGAATTGCGACTTCCAGTGAGACCGGTTTTGATAGGAAAGTTCTGAAGAGCGGACTGTTCCAATCTGCGGGCGAAGATGTAATGGTGGATTGGCAACCTAAGACAAAAAATTTCGATGTCGAAGAAAATGTAGTCACTCCCGGTGACGAAACTTTCTTCAACCTTCAGTGGAACAACGTTTCAATCGACGCTCAGGGCGCCTGGGATGAAGGATTTACAGGCGCTGGAGTTCGCGTTGCAATTCTTGATGGTGGAATCCACAGCACGCATGTAGACCTGGATGCGAACATTGACGTAGCAGCATCCACGTCCTTTGTTCCTGGCTTTGCTTTCAATCAAGATACAGGCACGTTCTGGCATGGGACACACGTTGCAGGTATCGTGGCGGCTGAAGATAACGGTATTGGTACCGTCGGTGTTGCTCCGTCAGCAACAATTATCGGCGTAAAAGTGCTTCATAGCGGCAGCGGTACGTTTGGCGCCGTGATTCAGGGCATCCTTTATGCAGGTACTTCCGAGGCAGATGGTGGCGGCGGCGCAGACATCATTAACATGAGTCTTGGCGCCACATTTGCGAAAGGTGGTGGAAACACCGGTGCGGGGGCACTTGTTTCGGCGTTAAATAAGGCCGTGAACTACGCGTCCCAGAATGCACTAGTGGTCGTGTCCGCCGGCAACAGCGGGATTGACTTTGATCACTCCGGCCCCATCACTGTTGTTCCGGGACAATCCGGTCACGGACTTACAGTCTCTGCGACTGGTCCGCTTGGATTCGCTGTGGGTTGGCCGAACGGTGCAACGAACTTCCGCAGACAAGCTTCTTATACCAACTTCGGGAACTCTCTTGTAAACCTTGCGGGTCCTGGGGGCGATTTCGTTCTTCCCGGAAGTGCTATTTGTACTGTTCCTCCTGTTACTCATTTCTGCTGGGTGTTTGATATGGTAATTAGCACCTCTAGAGGATCAGGCGCAAGCACTACAAGCTATTCGTTTGCTGCCGGTACCAGCATGGCCGCTCCCGCGGTTGCAGGCGTTGCAGCTTTAGTAAAAGAACGCTTTCCATTCTGGGGCCCCAGTGATATTAAAGGTCACCTGCAGGCTACAGCAGATGATGAAGGAAAAGGCGGAAACGATCCTGTTTACGGTAAAGGATTTGTAAACGCTGCTCGTGCTTGCACGGAATAAGTTCTTTTTTCACTCTTTCAGCCGGAAGAAGTTCGCTTCTTCCGGCTTTTTTCATGCCCAAAATATTCTGTTTGACAGCCACTTGATTTCGGTTTTGGGATGGGATAGTATTTGTTCACCTCAAAAAATCATCTCCAGTGAGGCAAGTCTACACCCGGACTTGCCTTTTTTTTATTTATGAGGATATTTTTCTGTGGAAACGCCAACCAATGTATTTTTCTCCCGTAGTTTCCTCTTAAGTTTTTTTTCTTTCTTCTTTCTCTGGATCTCGTTTGATTTCTTTATTCTTTTCCCGCTTTTTATTTTGCAAAATGGCGGTGATTCGGTGGATGTTGGATTTCAAACATTCATTTTCTTTTTTCCCGCAGTGATTATGCGGCCGGTTGCTGGCTGGCTCACCGATCGAATCGGCAGGCTGCGCGTGTTGTGGTTCGGTTCCACTTTAATGGTGGTTACCGCTTTCTCTTTGCTGCTGTTGAAAGGGACCTATGAAGAGATGAAATATTGGATGTCCCTGATGCTCTTTTTGCGCGGTATCGCCTTTGCGGCTTTCTATACAGCGTTTTTCACTTACATTGTGGACCTTTCGCTTCCGCAGAATCGGGGAAGAGTTATCGGTATGTTTGGTGTTTCCGGACTTGTCGCTCATGGACTCGCCCCCTGGATAGCGGAGGGGGTTCTGCAGCGCTACAATTTCGCAGGCTTTTTTGCGATATCGGGTGTTCTTTCGCTTGTTAGTCTTCTCATTTCTGCAGCTTTAAAGGAAAAACACAAGGCTTCTGAGTTACAAGAAGGTGGATGGACAATTCTCAAAAGATTAACGTTCAGCAAAAAGAATCTAATCATTCTTCCGGGAGCCTTCGTATTCGGTTATGTCGTTGCAAGTTTCAATACTTTTGGCGCTCCTTATTTTAAGGAGGTAGGCGGCGCTACAACGGGTAAATTCTTTCTTGCTTACGGATTGACGGCTGGCATTGTGCGCGTGATTTTTGGCGGGATCGCAGATCTTTATTCCCGTTGGAAGCTGGTTGCCATTTTCTTTTTTCTTCAAGGTTTGGGTTTATTGATGCTCTTGTTGGAGCCTGTGGGAAGTTACTACTTGATTGCAGGTGCTGCTTCCGGAGGAGCTCACGGAATTCTATTTCCCTCACTCAGCGCTCTAGCTATCGACACGCATCCGCAACAATACCGGGGCGTCGTCACCAGCATTTTCACAGGCATGATGGAACTGGGATTTTCGCTGGGTTCCTACTTTCTGGGCGTGATTGTGGCGATCAGCGGTTATAGAACCATGTTCCTATCTGCCGTCGGTGTGGCTATCGCTTTTTCCTTGTATGTTGTGATACTCCAGATCACACGGCACAATTTGACACAACCACCTGAAAATTAGATAATCGAAGTTTCCCGTTTTCACAACCACGGTCGTATACTCCTTTGTGGAGGATCACATGAGTTGTTACCTTTTAAACTCACCTGCCGGAAAATTTGATGTGACGCCTGATCATGACTGCATGGTGGTTTATGTTCATAATCACCGCAATTCCAACGTGCCTCAGATCCGTCCTGCGGAAATACCTTCCTGGTGTTTCAACCCTGAAACAATCTGGTTCTATTTTGGAGCTGCTGAATCAGAAGATAAAGTTACAGCGGGTGAGAAAATAAAGACTGTTCTGCTAGAACAGCGCTAGCTAAGGTTCTGTAATCTGTACACGCCCGAACGCAGATAGAATAAGATAGAATAGAGCTGCGACTAAGGACATGGCGAAAGGGGGCGATCCCGATAAAATCCTAAACATCGCTTCTATATTAGTGTTATTTGTAGGCGGTGTATTACTCGTGTTTGGGCTGATCGCAGCCCTGTTTGAAGTGCGATTTTTGCAGAGGCTTGGTCTGGGTTGGAGCTCCGTTGTTTTTGGGATTATCTTTCTCCTGATCGTTCGCGGGTTCGCGGCGATTCGTGACATCGGTGATTCGTCCGGTGGGCAACAGCGAACGACTGAACTTCCACCGGCCCACTCACCCACGCAGGGTTCTACGAATGTTTCCGCAGGGGAAACTTCTCCTTCTACGGCCGGGCCAAAGTCGTTAAGTTTCGTTGGCACGGCACAACCCAAAATGCAGCCGGATGTTGGAAGGCCAGATGTTCTTTCCAAATCGCTTACGCCCGAAATTCTAAACTTGAGATTTGTTGCCTACCGGTGTGAAATATCGCCCGAAGTTCTAAAGGCGATCTACCAGAATGGCACACAAAAAGAATTCAAGTGGCTGGAGTTGAGTTCACTGGTGATCCGCCAATTTCCTTTTCTAGAGCCGTGGGAAGGGAAGCTGCTACTCGACAT
>JBKKAT010000934.1:0-3766 GCA_046714535.1 Acidobacteriota bacterium
GGACACCGTTTGGAGAATTGTCCAAAAACATCACGGCAGCATTCACGTTGCATCCAAACCGGGCCATACCCGTGTTCAGGTGCGCCTGCCGCTCAAACAACCCACCACTATTTAGGGCAGCGCTAGAAATTTTCGACAACATCCCGGTCGAATTTGAACTCTGCTCAACGACTAATCATTGTAAAGAGCAAATAACACGATAGGAGACAATGATGAAATATATATGTCTTGGATACATGGAAGAGAAAAAGTGGGATGCGATGTCGGAGAATGAGCGGAACGCGATGATGGATGAATGCTTCACTTACGATGATGAACTGCGAAAGAACGGTCATTTTGCCGGTGGTGAAGCGCTCCAAAGCGCACAGAACGCCACCACATTGCGATGGAAAAACGGTAAGGTGTCAATCACTGATGGACCATTTGCAGAAACGAAAGAGCAATTGGGCGGAATCCTGATACTCGAAGCCAGAGACCTGAACCATGCGATCCAGCTGATGTCGAAGCATCCGGGTGTGAAGGCCGGACCCTTCGAGATTCGTCCGGCTGCGGACCTCACGGAAATGATTCAGGAAAGTGAACGCCGGCGTTCGAAACACGAATCTTAAAACAGTTTATAACGTTCCCGAAACTGTCCAAACAATCAGCAGGAGCACGGACTTCCAGTCCGCCCTGGAGTTTCTACATTTCTTGTGTAGGTCTGCTCGATGGAGCAGTGCGAATCGAGACACACGTTTTTTTAAAGAGCTCCGTTTAGTCTTGAAAATCCCGGTAGAACTGATATCGTCGGATTGAATTGATGCAGTCGGGTCAACTGCCCTCTCCCTCCTGGGGGAGAAGAGAATAGTTTGCAAGAATAGACTTTGTCCCGGGAGGGAGAGGGTAGGGTGAGGGTAGGTGAGAATAGGCTGCCAAAAATGCTGAATGATTCTCCACAAAAATCAAGACGACGATTGCTCCGATCAAAGATGACTCCGGCTGAAAGAACATTGTGGTCCAAATTGAGAGGATATCGATTCACTCATCATAGGTTTCATCGCCAAACAAGTATCGAAAACTACGTGGTTGATTTTTATTGTGCTGAAAAAAAGTTAATTCTCGAAATTGATGGTTCTATTCATCTTCTTTATGGAAAACCAGAATCCGATATGAAAAGGCAACAACACCTCGAAAATCTAGGATTCAAGCTTTTGCGTTTCACTAATGATGAAGTAAAGAACTCTATCGAAATGGTGCTTTTGAGAGTACTGGCGGAACTGGAATAGAGCAAACAGGAAATCTGAGTAAAGCCTACCCTCACCCTTCCCTCTCCCTCCCGCGGGCAGCGTCGACAAAGTAATGGACTCCTTTACCGCGGGAGGGAGAGGGCTGATCCGAAAAACTGTTGTCTTAGTCCTACCTATTCAACTCGCATTTACCCACAAATGTAGAAACACCAGCGCGGACTTCCAGTCCGCCATGCCTTGTAACACGACAAAGGTTTAGCGGGCAAAGATGCCCGCGCTCCCACTAGTGTGTCCTACTACTCTACGATTTGGAAAATCTCCCTTCGCCCGGTTAAGTACATTTCCGTATATTTCGACAGTTCCTGTGCAACATCCGGATCCATCTTCGGGTCCGGCTTCCCGGATTTCATTTCTTCCATCTGCTTTTCGAACTCCGCCAGGTTTTTCACCTGCATTTCCACTATGACCGTGTTGTAGTTCCCTACCATATCAGTCATAACCCGCGTGTTCGGTTCATTGGCGAATGCTTTTTTAAATAATTTTGCAAGCTTCGATGCTTGCCCTGGTTTTGCAGTAAATACTTCACGAATCACTAGCATATTAAGAGCTCCTTTTACGAAATTGTTCTTCCTGTTCCCTGACTTCCGGTGGGACATTCGGAAAATCTTCCAATTCGAATATTTGCCGAATTTCGATTTCCGATTCGGTCCCCGGCATTGGATTTGGACAACGTTTGACCCATTCGATAGCCTCTTCTTTCGAATTCACCTGGATGATCCAGAATCCTGCAACCAATTCTTTGGTCTCTGCAAAGGGACCGTCGGTCACGGTCCGTTTCTCTCCGGAAAATTTCACGCGCGCGCCTTTCGAGCTGGGTTGAAGTCCTTCACCCGCCAGCAATATTCCGGCGTCGATCATCTCCTGATTGAACTTGCCCATCTCGCTCAAGAGTTTTTCGTCCGGGAGCAGGCCCGCCTCGGAGTTTTTATCTGCCTTTATCATTAGCATGAACCGCATTGGTTTTTCTCCTGTTCTTTGAATTCTTAGTACAAAGATAGTCGTTCGCAAGCGAAGAAATCGACAGAGGCTACTGTCCTCCGAAAATCGATCCTTGAAACCGAACGTATCGATCTTCCCGTTCCGGCTGAGTCTAACGCAATTTGGATCGGCTGTTTCTCGTGATGGACCTTTTACTTTGCGGTTGTACTCGCAGAATCCTTGCGAGCATAAATCATCCGGCCAGCGCGAATCGTATACTCCACTTGAGAAAAAGCTTTTACATTTTTTGAAGGATCGGATGCGAGTACCACAAGATCAGCATCCATTCCAGGCACAATTCGGCCTCGTCGTTTTGATTCGCTGAAGCGTTCAGCAGGTGCCGTCGTAAGGGATGCTAAGATTTGCTGCCAGCTTAAACCGGCTTGCGCCATATACTCGTATTCCTGCGTTGGATCATAGTCCTTGATATAACCCGCGTCGGTCCCAAAAAGGATCTGTCCGCCTGCATTCGAAAAATCCCCTACTTCCTTCAAAATGAATTTGAAGTACTGCGGGCCGCTAAAAAGTTTCAACGTAGGAATCATGGACATCTTCTTCGTTTTCATTCTGGCGGCATGCTCCGGGGTCCATCCCCGATCATCGTCTAACGCATGAGCAATCACATCGACCTTTGCAGCTAAGGCAACTTCAAGTCCTGCTAAGTTCGAAGCATGCGCAAAAACGAGTTTCCCCTTGCGGTGAGCTTCTTCAACCGCGGCTGTCGCATTGTGCGCAGGCATGTTCAATACTTCGCCTCGCTTAATCCAGGATCCCGTAAAAAGCTTGATGATATCGGCTCCGTTATTCAGGCGTTTCTTAGCTACTGTCGCCGATTCTTCAGGAGTCGCCGGCGTTGCAAGCTGCGTGAGAATGGCGGGCGGGAGATCCTTCAAATAGTACGGAATTCCATTTTCAGGATACAGTGGACTGCCTGCGGTTAGAGTCCTGGGCCCTTTTAGTTCGAAAGATTGAATTCGATTGCGAATAGCGACCGTGTTCTCAAGCATGGAACCGGTATCCACAACAGTTGTAAAACCATAGCGAGTCAGCATTTCCTGTAACTGTGTATTCAATTTTTCCGCAGGCTGCTTTGCTACATCAATCCACTTATCTTCCGTAAAGTGGACATGGCTATTCTGGAACGCCGCGGTGATGAAAGCTCCGGTACAATCGATGGAAATTGAATCCTGTGGAATCTTGATCCGGTCTTTTGATCCGAACGATGCAATTTTTCCATCGCGGATCAGGATCACTCCGTTTGGGACCGGCGGATCGGTTGGCGATGGATAGATCGTTGCTCCAGTGAATACAAGGAGTTTTTCTGTCTCTGCAGAAAAAAGGTTGGCCAGCAAGAATAGAAGGATCGCTGTTTTTAACGCCACTCGAAAAAACATCTGGAACTGTCCGGAGTTTCCTATTCTAACCTACTTCACAGGAAGGATGAATTCGGACAGCAATCGATCCGTTTGCTGGTGCATGCCTGCGGTTCCGTAATTTGTGCT
>JBKKAT010000935.1:0-3474 GCA_046714535.1 Acidobacteriota bacterium
GGATGTCGGCTTCAGGTATGGTGGATCGTTCCATCTACAAAATATTTCGTTTGAAATGGAGAAGGGTGCGTTCTGGGGCGTGATCGGTCCGAATGGATCGGGAAAGTCTACGCTGCTAAAAATCCTGAGCAAGATAGTAGAAACACAGCAAGGAACAATCACAATTAACGGGCGGCCTCTCAAAACATTCGCATTGGCCGATCTCGCAAAACAAATGGCCGTCGTTGGAAGCGAAGCTCAGTTTTCTTTCCCATACCACGTTCGTGAAGTTGTCCTGATGGGGCGAATACCCTTTGTAGGAAGACTGGGCATGCATTCGCAACGGGATCGGCAAATCGTCGATTCAGTATTGCGTAAAACGGAAACATGGAGCTACCGCGACCGCTACATTCATGAACTTTCCAGCGGAGAACGCCAGCGCGTGCTGCTTGCGCGAGCACTGGCTCAAGAACCGCAGGTGCTTTTGCTCGATGAACCCACCGCGCATCTCGATCTTCACTACGAAATTGAAATCTTTCAAATTCTAAAAGCGCTCAATAGGGAAGAAAATCTGACCATCCTGACCGTTTCTCACAACCTGAATCTGATGGCCGAATTTTGCGAAAAGTTGATCCTTATGGAAGGCGGAACATGCCGCCAGATCGGTACGCCTGCGGAAATCCTGACTCCTTCCCTGCTTCGTGAAGTGTTTCGAATCGATTGCAAAATCGAAAACAATCCGTTTTCCCAGGCCCCTGCAATTCTACTGAACACGCGCATTGACAACAGCAATTAAGTCGAATAGAAATACAGTCTTTAAACAGAAGGTAACGAAGGAAACAAAGATCAAATATTCTTCGTTTTCTTCGTTATCTTTTGTTAAACAACTTATGGAGGAAATAATGCCAATTGAAGTTGGACAAGCAGCGCCTGAATTTACTTTAAAAGATCAAAACCAGAAAGAAATTTCATTAAAAGATTTGCGCGGGAAGAATGTGGTACTGGCGTTTTATCCGCTCGATTTCAGTCCCGTATGCAGCAAAGAACACGCCTGTTTTCATGATGATTTCAGCCAATTCAAAGGACTCGATGCAGAGATTCTGGGAATCAGCGTGGATAGCGCGTGGACTCACAAAGCCTTCGCGGAAAAATTGGGAATCGAATATCCGCTGCTCGCCGATTTCCATCCAAAAGGAGCGGTGGCGGAAAAGTTTGGCCTGTATCTTGGAGAGAAAGGCATCACCAATCGTGCAACCGTCATCATAGACAAAGATGGAATCGTGCGTTATGTCAATGTTTATGACATACCACAACAACGCGCGAATCAGGATTTGATCGACGCCTTAAAAGCTTTGTAACTTGCGCCCCTGGCTTCTTTGCGTCGTGGCATTATTTTTTTCGCTCGTTGAGGTGCCAGTCGTAATCCAGATAGTCGACTTTCACTTTGCTCTTTTTCAAGGCTTCGGAAGCTGGTAGATGCTTGCTGATCAAGGCAACAGGGCCTCCCTGTTTCTTGGAGTAAAGCTTTAGCCAGCTTTCGTCCGCGAAAACAGCAAAATCTTCTGAAAACCAATCGAAGATTTTTGAAATTTCCAGTTTTTTCTGATCCGCATTCCAGCGGACTTTTGCAGGATTGCTAATAAAATCCCGGGCAGCATCCTCCAACTGAGCCTGCAGCGAACTCACGCGAAACGGCTCGGAACGCAAGGCGGGACAACCGATCGAAGCGCAAACGATTGCGAAATGGATTCGTGGCTCCTTAAAGATCGGACGAAGAATTTTGTGTTCTATGTCATTTAAAGACACTTCTCGTCCAGCAGCGCCTGTTTGAATGTCGTCCCAAATGCCCGGAATGCGCTGCACACTGTTTTCCGGATACAACACTCCCAGTAGTCTCCCTCCATGAATCGGGTAATGGTCGATCACAATTTGAAGGAACCAGCCGTTGTATGTGTTGATCCAAAAAGCGAGTTGCTGGTCGCGGGACCAGGCATCGTATTCGTTCTTTGTAACAGTGCCGATATCTTTGACAAATTGATCAACGCCCTTTCTGTTCTTTTGAAGTGCCGCATAGTTCACAAGACCATCCTGAACATAGGTCTTGAGAACGTCACCATACTCGCGGTATTCATGATCAAACGCGAAAGCGCTGCTGCAAAAAATAATAAAAGTAAGGATCAGGAACCTGTGGTATATCATAAGTTTCATTTTAAATGACTGTCATGAAAAGAATTTCTCTAGTCATTTTGTTGCTTCTGGCATCGATTTTATTCATGGGCTCTCAGTTTCGACGAAAGCCAAAAAAAATCGAGCTGACTCCCTTTCGGTCTAACCGCATTCTAATTCAGTATGTTGCGAATGACTATCTATCGGCAAACATAGAAACGCTGGCGAAAAAGCTCGAGGCGAACTTGCAAGAGGCCGAAGCTTCGATAGGCAAACCGCTGGACAAACAACTGAAGGTCTATCTTTTTGGAACCTGGGAGGAGAAAGGAAACTACATCGATGATGTCCGGCTGGCCCATGCAGATCCCGCAGAGTCCGCTGTTTATTGCATCGTGAATGCGAATTGGGATGGCATCGCAGAACGCTTCGAGTATCAGGTCCTGCTTCACAACGCTTACGGGAAACCGTTCCGTCCGGAATGGGGTGAGCTCAGTTCAAGCGCTCTGGCAGGAGTCTGGTTTCACAAAAAGCTGGATGATTGGGAGATATTTCTAAAGACTCGAGAACTGTTACCCAACCTCCCTGAATTGTTTACAGATGAACAAACCAGTCGTTTCGTCCGCTATCCGTGGAAGGCTTCTTTTGCCAGGTTTCTTTCCCGCGAATACGGCCTGCCGGCAATGATTCAGCACTACAAAACGGGTGAACTTCCCGCAGATTCTCTACAGCGATGGAAAAAGAAAATAGAAACCATCCGGACAGCAAAATTGGAACCATATGTATTCTCGGCCCAGTTTCAAAAAGGAATGACTTACGCTTACGAGAACAGCTATGATGGCGGATACGCAACAAAAAAATCGAAACAGTCCCTGGACGAACTTCAGGATTTAAGCGTTGAATGGATTGCCTCCGTTCCCTACGGCTTCATGAGATCCAACCAGGCAGAGGAAATAAGATTTCCCGGCCATCATATTGCAGGTGAAAATGATGAGAGTCTCTGGGCTCTGGCGGAAGATGCAAAAGCGCGCCGGATCAGAATCATGCTGAAGCCACAGATCTGGATCAGCCATTCCTCCTGGCCGGGAAACATTGAATTTGATTCTTCTGAAGACTGGAACAAATGGTTGAACAATTATGAAAAATGGATCGTTCATTACGCCATCATCGCGGAACTCACCGGAGCTGATCTGTTGTGCATCGGAACCGAGTTCGTGCAAGCCACGTTGAAAAATCCCGACCGCTGGCGCTCCCTCATCAAAACAATTCGAAAAGTTTATCACGGTCCAATTACTTACGCAGCCAATTGGGGTCGTGAGTTCGAAGAAATTT
>JBKKAT010000936.1:0-4344 GCA_046714535.1 Acidobacteriota bacterium
TTTGCGGTTCCGGATCATGCGCCCTCGCCGCAACATACAGGTGGGAGATGTCATAAGTAACCCACATTTCTGTCTTTACCGGCGCGGCGGTGTTGTCACCCGGATTGGTTTCGTAGTCGAGGGTAAATGTGGGAGACTTTTGCCAGACGTGTTCCTCAAGAACTCCATCAACTTTGATAGATTCCTGAACTGCTTCCACACGATAGGTTTGCCGTGGAGTCAAAACCGTTTCCTGTGTCTGGCCGAAGAGCGAAGATAGAAATCCCAGGATCGCGAATGTAGTAAAACTTTGAATGCGCATTGTCATTAATTAGACGAGAGGGAGGTGAAAAGGTTGCATCCCCCAAATCTCACGAAGGATAGGTCAGAAAACGCAAACGCGCGATCAAATTGTTATGAAATTGTCCTCAGGAGGTGCAGACCGCAAAGATTTTGATGCGGAATCCGTGGAACATTCCTATTTCCAGGCCTATGTTTCTGATAGGAGTTGATCATGAGCAAAGATAAAAAGAATGTTACTGATGAAATCAAGCCTGAAGAAGTAGAATCTGGGGAAAGGCTTTCCGGTGAACCGGATTCGAATCTTGCAGCAGTTGGCGCCGGCGGAATTACTGGTGCCGCCGCAGGTGCTGCAATCGGAGGAGTTCTGGGTGGGCCGATCGGCGCCGCCATTGGAGCAGCCGCTGGAGCGGTGGCTGGAGGAGCAGCCGGAGATAAAATTCAAAATCAATTGGACCCGAAGCTGGAAGAAATCTACTGGCAGGAGAATTACATTCATCGACCGTATTATAAAGCAGGGGATAAATACGAAGTCTACTTACCCGCTTACCGGTTTGGCTGGGAAGCCGCGAGTCGCCGGGATTATGGCGATAGGGATTTTGCAGAACTGGAAACGGAATTAGCAAGCCGGTGGGGACAGGAACATCGGGATTCCGGCAATTGGGCTTCTGTCCGCGATATTGTTCGCGATGCCTTTATCCGGATTCGTGAGAAACGTGAGCAGTTCGGCTTGAAAGACGTAACCCCTTAAAGGGGAGCGCAGGCCTCCAGCCTGCAACGCGGCCTAGAAGTGCGGACTCCCCTTCGCCGGTATCATATAAACATGAATCGCATTGCCATTGGATTGGGACTCGCCGCAGCGCTCATACCGGTTTCCATGTTGCTCGGGCTATCCGCCACAAAAAGCATTCTTGCCGGAGCCATTACCGGCATGATGTTTGTGATTTTCACGTGGGGAATGACCCGGTTGATCAAGAAATCCTAGAGATCGATCATTTCACCGGTGCGAACAAGGATCAACCTGCTGGAGATCGGTTCCGGCACCAACTCAGCAAGGGCAAGCGCATAAAGGCGCATCTGTTCGGCATAGCGTTTCCGCATCTGTTCAGGTATAGAAACATCGGTCTTATAGTCCACAATCAAATAATTGCCGGCCTCTTTCACAAGCAGATCGAGTTTCCCCGATAACGTCTTGCGTGATTTCCGGTCGAAATAAACGATGGGGACTTCTCTCCCAACAATTTCAACACTGCTCAGCCATCGCGCGGCATCCGAATCCACAAAACCTCGAAGGATATGACTACTCGCATCTGCAGCACGATCGATTTGATCTTTGCTAAAGTTCCGTGAGTATTTCCCTTTTTCAATCCGGAGAAGATGATTGAGATCGCCCGGCTGACGAAAGTCCCATCTCTCCAAAGCTCCGTGGCATAGCAATCCCACGAGTGTTCCGCCGGAACGTTTTGCGCGTGCCGCAATCAACGCGAGTTCTGCTTCTCCGGGCTCCAATTTCTCGGCTTCACTCGTTACACTGTCCACCCGTACTCCGGCACCAAGCAAGGAGGCATCTTTCACTCTCTTCCACTGCTCCAGCACAGGATCGAGCGGTTGATAATCAGGAGAAGATTTTTCGAGTTGTTGCAATGCAGACGACGATGCTTCTTCTTTGACTTGCAAAAACGGATTCACGTTTTGTAAAAGCTGCAATACCTCTTTCCCGCTGCCATTCTCCAGACAACAAAAATAAATTTCCTTCTTTGCGCGCGTGGCTGCAACATACAAGACGCGTTTCTCTTCATCATCCAGAACCGGTTCTTCCGTGGTAAATGATCCATCGCGGTATTTCAGTTTCAGGTAATTTGCTTCGGTTACCCAGTTCATCTTTAGCCCGGATGCGCCTGTTGCCCAATCATGCACAACCTCTGTAGCAACGTTTGCTGAACGGCGAATTTCGTAGTCGGTCAAGGGAACAAAAACGATAGGAAAATCCAGACCTTTGGAATTGTGAATGCTCATCATTCTCACTGCATCCAGACCTTCATCGGCCAGAGGTTCCTGGCCCCGCTCCCTGCCTTCCCGTGAAAATTCGGTGAGCATTGAAACAAAATGAAACAGGTTGTATGCAGGATCCGTTTCCAGTTCCACTGCATATCTGTGAATCCGCAAAATATTCAAGGGAGCCAGCGTGCTGCGATAGCTCCCGTAAGCCAATCCTGCAACCGTAAGGACCGGCAGCTTTTTTAGGACAAGATCGATCATCGTTGCGGGGCTCAGCAAATGAATCTGTTTCCTGATTTCAAATACTTGCTCCATGAGCTGTAAACGAGGGGTTGCGGGCGTCCCGGCCGATGATAGCGCTTCGGGCACGCTATATCCGTTCTTACGATAAGCATGAAAGAACACTGCACATTCGCGATCGGTCATTCCAAACAGTGGCGAACGCAACATACCGGCCAGCGCGACTTCATCTTTTTCATCCACAATGAACTTCAACAGATTGATGAAATCGATCACTTCCTGTGACTTGTAGAAAAACCGTTCTCCTTCAATGATCACGGGAATATCGTGCGCGGAAAGAGCATCCACATACAAATGCGAATGCACAAGTTTGCGGAGCAAGACTCCGAAATCACTGAATCTGGCCTGACCCGAATCAACGAGCTGACGGATCCTGCGCGCGATCCAGTTTGCTTCGGAAAGAATTCGCAAATGCAATCGCTCTTTATCCGGTGAAAAGATCTTCACAAAATGAACGCATTGATCCAATCCTTTTTGCGGGCAGAGATCAGCACGCGCCAGGGATTCATGCGGCCGCATTTCAGGAAACAAATTGGACGCCAGCACGTTGGAAAATTCCACGAGGTTCGGGCAGGCGCGGTAATTTCCCGTAAGTGGCCGCACCTCAGCGCCGCTGTTTTGCAAAACTGCTTTCATGCTTTCATACGCGGACAGGTCAGCATTCCTGAATCCGTAAATGGATTGTTTGGGGTCCCCAACGACGAACAATTTGCCCGCTTCCAATTCAAATTTACCCGTTCCTTCGTAGACTTCCCGCAGAGTCAGGTTCTGATGGAGATCTTTTTTCTCGCACAGGTAAAGAATGATTTCGTATTGCTCAGCATTTGTATCCTGCATTTCATCAACGAGCACCAGATCGTACCGTTCTTTCATCTCAGAGCGAATCCGGCGATCCATCAGCAGATTGTGCGTGAATGACAGGAGATCATCGTAAAGAACATATCCGGATGAGTGGTATTCATTCAGAAATGGTTTCACAAAATTTTGTTTGATCAGAGTCACCGCATTGTGGAGG
The DNA here is from genome assembly GCA_046714535.1 of Acidobacteriota bacterium. GTDB lineage: Bacteria > Acidobacteriota > HRBIN11 > JAKEFK01 > JAKEFK01 > JAKEFK01. The sequence goes on from JBKKAT010000936.1 coordinate 3,593, forward strand.
TCGGTGCTTTTGCACGCAAGCAGATCTTTGACCGGGCCATGATAAGGTGCTTTCAATTTTTTCATCTGCACCATGGCGCTCAGAACGGAACGATGCAATTCATAGTCTTTTACGAGCCGCGAAACAAATTCACCCAGCGTGTTCTTGCGGAAACCCCATTTCGCGGTATTCGCAAGATCTGCAACCAGCCAGCGCAAATCGTCGTCTTCGAGATGAAAACTGTGACGTGTCCTCACGAGTTGTTCGGCCAGCGTTCGAAGCGTTGTAACTCCGAGCGATTGGATGATCGCCTGGTCCGTTGGAGCCTGGGAAGCCAGGAGACGGGAAAGAAACTCATCCCACCGGTTTTCGAAAAGGGCCTGGAATTTTTCTTCCTGCGGATCGATTTCAAAGATCGGTGGAAGCGGTATCTCAGGAGCGAATCTTTTCACAAGTTGCAGGCAGAATGCGTGAATCGTTCCGATGAAACACTTTCCCGCCATCTGCATTTGTGAAGCGTCCAGGACTCCCTTCCCAACAAACTCTGCGACTCCGGAACGAAGGCGATCAAGCATTTCATTGGCCGCTTTATCAGTAAAAGTCAGGGCGCAAATTTTATCCGGTGATATTCCCATCTCAACTGCTTTGAGAATGAAATCGGTCAGCGTGCGCGTTTTGCCGGTCCCGGCATTCGCTTCGTAGAATGTTGCCGTGCTCATATGCTTACAACTGGTTTTCTCCCCCTTATGAAGGGGGAGACTAAGAGGGGGTTG
>JBKKAT010000937.1:0-2842 GCA_046714535.1 Acidobacteriota bacterium
GTCCTGAGTTGAAAATTGCTTGATAACATCTTCATTTGACAGAGCTCCCAGGAAACGCACCAGCCCTTTTGCAGCCCAGTTCTCACATCTCTTCATCAACTCAATACGCTCGCGGCCATCACCAATAATCGTGATTTCAACATTGCGTTCCTGTGAAAACAATTTTTCAAAGATTTCCGGCAGAATCAGCACCCGTTTCTGGTACTGCGATAACCTGCCGGCATAAACGATTCGCAAAGGGGACTGCTGAGAGTTGGCCTTTCGAAAAGAAGGCGCTGTTTGCACACCGTACGGAATCGTAACGAGTCTCGAATAAACGTCAGGATCCATTTCACGAAGTTGATCCGCGATTGCTTTGCTGACAGCTACGATACCATTCCAGTACTTTCTCATTCGAAGAAAATGGTCATAATGCAGCGGATCGTCGCTGTGAACGATTCCCGCGATAATTACATTTTTCGAGAGCTTCGGAGCGACGCAGGAATAATTAAAATCATAGTTGGGTATGTAGATACAGGGGGCCTGTTCTTCCAGGAAACGGATCATCGTTTGCCAGCGGGCCGGCCAGGGATCACTCTTTCGAACAGGCAATTTAGCGACCGGTAGATGTTGCGGTAAAGGAATCGCATAAATTTGCGGCCGAAAATGATTCGTAACCAGAATCGAAGAATTGACATTTCGACGCAACAATTCTTCGATCAGGTTCAACGAAAATACGTCGACTCCTCCCTGAATCCCGTTCACAAATCCCAGAATCACCTTGTGATTCATCGTGTTATTGTCCCACAGTTGTGGAAATGCTTCATCGGGAAGTCATTCAGAAAAGAGTCTGAAAAGAGATCGATTTCTTACGCCTGTGGCGGGATATCACTCGGAGGAGCGTGTCCCTCGCCATAGTACTGGTATTTCGAGTAATACCGGTAGTAATAATAAGGATCCGTTAAATCGATAGCGTTGAGAACCGTTCCTACGATGACACCGTTGGATCGTGACAATTTTTTCTTGGCCATCTTGACCACTTCGCGTGGCGTTGAGCCTCCGCGAACAACCATCAGAACACTATCTACTCGTGAGGCAAGTATTACGGAATCCGTTACCGGAAGAACGGGAGGAGAATCAATGATGATAAAGTCGAAATCCTTTTCCAACTCGCGCATCAGCTCCTCGAATCGACTCGAGGAAAGTAATTCTGCCGGCCTGGGGGTCTTTGGCCCACTGGAAATCAGAGAGAGTCTGTCTGATGGCCCTGGCCGGGTAATCGAGGCCGCACTGACGTCGCTGGTTAAATAGATACTCAGGCCTGTGTTGTTCGGTAAATTCCACACTTTGTGAAGGCGTGGGTTGCGCATGTCGGCATCCACAATGACCACACGTTTTTCCAATTGTGTCAGGGTTACAGCGAGGTTGCAGCTAATGAAAGTTTTTCCCTCACCTGCCCTGCTGCTGGTGATCAAGATTGTGCGGGGCGGTCTGCCCGGAAATGAAAGCAACAATGACGTGCGGATGGTCTTGAGCGCTTCGGACGCGGAGGAAGACACATCATTAATGCTCAAACGATAAGGGATGTAACGATCCAGAGCTGTTTCGACTGCTGTTTTTTTTGTCGCCAGCGCTTTCTGGGGTTCGCCATGCCCATTATCATTATGCCCCAGGTAGTGCGGCACCAGACCGAGGAAAGGTAGTTGGATGTGGGTCTCAACATCCTCCGGAGTTTTTAAACTTCGATCAAAATATTCCAGCAACAGAGCGAGAGCCAAACTGCCGAGGATTCCGGCAAGGATCGAAAACAAAATGTTCTTCTGAATATTTGGTGTGAAAACTTCTTTCGGAAGCTCCGCCAGTTCTATGATTCGCGAAGTGGGAGTCGATTTTTCCTGGACGTCTGCCAGAACATCGGTCTGATTCTGTTTTTGCAACAGTAATTCCAGAAGTTGCTTCTTATTCTCGATTTCCATTGTCATCCTATCGTACGGCAGCTCCTTTTGCCCGGCATCCACCGAGTTACGCTTCGCTCCTACTAGCTGGCCTTCAAGAGCATGCTCCTTTGCCAACGCGCCTTTATATTCGGATTCTGCCTCCCCCAGTACCTCCCTGTAAGCTTGCTCGATGGCCGGTTCCAGAGACCTTTGCATCAGCTCCATCTGGTTTCTGAGACGGACCATTTCCGGATAACCTTCTTTATAGAGCCTCGATTTCTCGGCATATTCATTTTGCAGCTTCAAGTACTCTTCCCTTTTGCGCACTACCGAAGAATGTTGAACCACTTCCGGGATCGTGTCTCTTCTCGCCGATTTCATAGCAAAATACCGAACCTGGACAGAAATACGTTCTTCCTTGGCAGCCGCAAGTGAATGATTAATACTTGTCAATTCTTCACCGGATAGAGATTTCGATCTATCAACCTTATAAATTTGTTTTTCCAGGCTATAGTCATGAAGTTCCTTTTCCTTCGCAGCAATGCTTTGCTGTAAAGACTTTACTTGCTCCAGCAGCAGCTCTTCGGCTCTTCGCGTATATTGCTGCATCGAGTCCAGTCGCCGTTCCACGTATTCTTGTGCCCAACCATTTGCAAGAATCATCGAGAGTTTCGGATCCGGACTCAGGATTACGATTTCACATAAATTTGTCTCCGGAACCGGGTTAATCTTTATCATCTTTTTCAATTGCGATGCAATATCACTCAGTTCCTCTTCCCGGCTTGCCGACTTCCTGATCGACTCACTTTTCAGGTCTTTCTTTGTAAGGTTCAATTTCCTGGCGACACCTTTGGCCATCTCGCGTCCCTCAAGCAAACGGTACTCCGTGTTTATAAAAGAATCCTTCTTTAAGTAAGCGGATTGTG
>JBKKAT010000938.1:0-5746 GCA_046714535.1 Acidobacteriota bacterium
CGCATGACCTGCTGGAAGGACGTGGCACAGCCACAAAAGGATATGACATCGCAGCGTTATATGTGGCCACGCAGTTTGAGCAACTCGGCCTGCTTCCAGGCGCAGTAAAGAGTAGCTTCTTCCAAAACGTCCCTTTGCGGAAGGCGGATATCGTGGCCGAACAAGCCAGCTTTAAGGTCGTTACGCAGAAAGGGTCCCACGATATGGAATATTCCACAGATTTTTTAATGTCCGCGGACTATATCCGGAAGGACACTTCAATTACCGCAGACCTAGTGTTTATTGGCTTTGGAATTACTGCGCCTGATTTGAAATACGATGATTATGCCGGTGTCGATGTTCAAGGGAAAATTGTTCTTCATTTATCCGGTGCGCCCGATACGTTTCCGATCAGCGAACGGGCACACTACTCCTCTTCTGCCACCAAACAAAAAAACGCGGTGGCTCATGGAGCTGCGGGCATCATCAGTTTTCAAAATCCCGAAGATGAAAAGCGGTCTCCCTGGGAGCGTTCCATTCGGCAAAGCAAATTAAGCGGATACCGCTGGATGGAAGCATCCGGAATTCCGCATGACGTGCCGGAACAAATAAAAATTACTGCTTACTTAAGCCGCTCCGGCGCTGAAAAACTCCTCGCTCATTCTCCGCATGGAATCGAAGATGTTTTTCAGATGTGGAAAGAAAAGAAAGTGAGGAGTTTTCCTTTGAATCTTCAGGGGTTTTTGAAAAAGGCTTCCAGACTCGATGATGCGATGAGTACCAACGTTGTTGGAATCATGGAAGGATCCGACCCAAAGCTGAAGCATGAATACATTGTCCTTTCTGCGCATCTGGATCATCTGGGAATATCAGATCCCGTAAAAAACGACACAATCAACAATGGCGCTTACGACAATGCCACAGGAATTGCGTGTTTGATAGAAGTTGCGCGCGCGTTTTCGTCATTAAAGTTGAAGCCGCGCCGCTCCTTATTATTCATTGCAGTCACAGCGGAGGAAAAAGGTTTGCAGGGATCGGACTTCTTTGCGCACAATCCAACCGTTCCCATTCATTCCATTGTTGCCAATGTAAATACGGACATGTTCCTCATGCTCTTTCCATTTTCCGATGGCGTGGCACTCGGAGCGGAACATTCTTCCCTGGGTCCGATCACCGATCGAGCTTTTCAGACTGTGGGCCTAAAACGAAGTCCCGATCCGGCACCGGAAGAAGTGCGATTCGTTCGTAGCGATCAGTATTCATTCATCAAGAAAGGGATTCCTGCAATAAAATTGATGGCCGGTTTTGAAAGTAAGGACCCATCTATCAACGGAGCAGATGCTACTCGCACGTGGCTAAGGAGCATCTATCACTCGCCGCAAGATGAAAACAGTCAGAAGATGCACTGGGAAAGTGGAATCAAGATTGTGCAAATCACTTTTCTGATCGGCTATGATGCGGCAAATGAGAGAACACGCCCCGCCTGGAACGAAGGCGATTTCTTCGGTCGCACCTTTGGCGCAAAATAATGCAAAGTCTTAACAAAAGGTAACGAAGATAACGAAGAATTTTGAACTTTGTTTCCTTCGTTATCTTCTGTTTAAAAAGAGCCTACGATTTCTTAACGATGATGTCGCCGTTGATTGTGCGAATACGCACCCGGTGAGTTCCGGCCCCAACTTTGCCCGATCCGTGAATGTATTTTCGGGGAGATCCATCTTCATGATCCCACTCTTTTGTCTCTTCCGTCTTCACCGGAAAATCGCTTTTGATGGAGTATCTGCCCGAGCTGTTTTTTGTGTACGCAAGTTCGAGATCCAGAGTCATTGCAGTATCTGAAGGCACCGTGATTTCGATATCACCGCCGTAGGAGACGAGTTCCACATCCCGTTTGCCTTTTGAAGGATCACCGGTGACGGTCACTTCAATATTACCGCCCATCGTTTCCGCTTTCACCCATCCATCCACGGAATCGATTCTGACATCGCCACCCATGGTTTTTGCCGACACGTGATTTTTTGCCGAACCGACGTGAATATCACCGCCCATCGTCATGAGTTCTGCACCGGAAGGCGCGTCATCCACATTCACTTCGCCGCCCATGGTTGAGATGTTCACTTCACCGGATGGTTTGCCACCGGCTCCGGATTTCTTATGAATGACTTTTCCACCCATGGAGGAGCCGGTCACGTTCCCCGTAACTTCTTCAATAACCACCTCGCCACCCATCGTGCTCACTTCCCCATCCAGATGCGATTTGGTGAGGTTAACGCTTCCTCCCATTGTGCTCAATGAGATTTTTCCCTTTAGGCCGGACAGAGTCAGTCCGCCTCCCATTGTGCTACCTGCGAATTGACCTTCTACATTGTGAATCGTTACACCACCACCCATGCTTTCAATTTCAACATCAAAGCGGGAGGGAACACGGATATCAAATTCTCCTCTGGCATCGTAATCATCGTCTTTTCCTCCGCGAAAACGTGTTCGCACATCGACTCCGAGCGAAGTTTGTTCGACATGCACTTCGGTATTGTCGCCGTCCCTGCCTTTTACAAAACCATTTACGGAAACAACCGGTTTATTCCAACCTTCAATCCGGATTTTTCCACCCGTCCTTAAATCCAGGCTCAGCCTCTTACCTGGGTCGACCTGGAATTCCCGGTGAACCTCACTCGCAAAAACGAAAGTTGTGAAACATAACAAGAATGCAAAAGAAAGCGTAAGCCTCATAACCAAAAGTCCTCCTACAAGCATATAGACGAGGGCTGAGTGGAAAAGGTTGGTGGAGGGGGAGGCATTCCCAAAAAGGTTGGGTGTATAATCCGCCATAAATGAAAATTCATCTGGTCTGCGGACTGGGGCAAGTGGGATACCGGATTTGCCAATTGTTGCTTCGGCTGGGTGAAAAAGTTGAAGTTATTTCAAATGAAGCCAGAGAAGAATGGGTTTCCGAACTGCAGGCTCTGGGCGTCAAAGTCCATTTAGGGGATGCAAGAAATTCACAGATCTTAATCGATGCAGGCATCAGGGAGGCGGCATCGCTCACCGCGGTAACGGGAGAGGACTTAATCAACATTGAAATCGGACTGGATGCAAAGACGTTGTGTCCTGATCTCCCTGTGGTGCTTCGAATTTTCGATGAAACATTAGGAGACCGGCTGGAAGAAACGCTGAAGCTTCGGAAAGCAATCGGCCGGTCCTCACTGGCGGCGCCTGTTTTTGCTTCCGCCGTAATGAAGAAAGGGGTCCAGGGCACGTTTAGCGTTGACGGCCAACCATTTGTAATTGAAGAAGATGGTCTACTCACGGCGATTGTTCAGGAAGATAGGCCGGGTCATCCCCTCCAGCGAAAAACAATTTGGAACAATTTGATCAGCGCGTGGAAAGAGTCAACACTACCTTTCGGCAAAATGGCCCTTTTTCTTCTGATCGTAATGGCTTTATCGGCAGTGATCTTCTCTTACGGAATGGAACTGAGCGCTATAGACGCTGTTTATTTCATTACCACAACGGTTACAACCGTCGGTTATGGAGACATTACGCCGGCTTCCGGTCCGCTGAAGCTATATGCCTGTATCTTGATGTTGCTCGGTTCTGCCACCATTGCGGCGATGTATTCCTGGATTACGGATTTCATCGTGACTTCCAAGTTTCAACAGTTGTTCGGCAAAACGGCGACTCCTGAAAAGGATCATGTGGTGCTTGTTGGTCTGGGGAATATTGGTTACCGGATTGCGGAGGAGTTAAAGCGGCTTGGAATAGAACTTGTTGCGTTGGATAAAAATCCCGGTGCGCTGGCAGAAACGGTTCGCAGCTTTGCTCCGGTGATTGCCGGTGATGGCCGGACTCCCGAAACACTCGAAAAAGCGGGAATCCAATCGGCACGGGCCATCATCGCCGCTACTTCGGATGATGCAACAAATCTAACAGCCGCTCTGGTCAGCCGTGGGTTGAACCCGGGAATTCGAACAGTGGCGCGAATTTTTGATGCTGAGTTCGCAGAAAAGATTCAGAAGCCTTTGAAACTGGATGTGGCATACAGCGCATCACAAATTGCAGCCCCGACATTCGTTGCTTCTGCGCTCTATGAAAATGTCGTTGGTGCTTTTGTGTTGCACGAAACGAAGTTATTAATCTTTACTCATAAGAAAGTGAAAGAAGAATGGGTCGGCCGAACTCCTTCCGATCTCAAGAAATCCAACCTGGATGTGCTGTTTCGACGAAATGAAAAAACCGGACGTTTTGTTTCGACTTCAACAGAGGATTCGCCTTTTGCCAAGGACGAGCAGTTGATCGTTGTAAGAGTCCGCAATTTGCAAGGGAGCGCAGGCTTCCAGCCTGCATAGGGGACCGCAGGCTTCCAGCCTGCCTGCGCTCGGGAGTTTCTTGAAAAATAAGGATCGATAGGGTATTGTAAAGTAACTATAGGATCGATTGCTATGTCGAAAGTGACTGTATCATCGAAATACCAGATCTCACTGCCCCGCGAAGTCCGCGACGCGTTGAAGATCCGTCCCGGGCAGAAAATTGAGATGTTCATCTACAAAGATCGATTGGAGCTGGTTCCCTTGAAGCGGCTTAAGGAATACAGAGGCAAGGTTCGTGGGATCAATACAACCGTCATCCGGGAAAGAGACCGGTTATGAATCTGGTCGACTCATCAGGTTGGTTGGAATATTTCGCGGATGGCCCGAATGCAGATTTCTTCGCTGAGCCGATTGAGCAGGTTTCCCGTTTGATCGTTCCAACGATCTGCCTTTTTGAAGTTTTCAAGAAACTGCTGCAGGAAACGCGTAGCGAAGAACTGGCTCTGGAACTTACTGCACAGATGCACCAGGGGAGAGTTGTCGATCTCACGGGATCACTGGCGCTTACGGCTGCCGGGTTAAGCTTCCAGTTGAAATTACCTCTTGCGGATAGCATCGTCCTGACTACAGCGCGAATGGAACGCGCGCAGTTGTGGACGCAGGATAGCGACTTTAAAGACATGCCGGAAGTGAAGTACCGCGAAAAAAAACAGTACTGAGTGCAAAGTGCTGAGTCAAAAGCCCGGCAAATAGCACTCAGCACTCAGCACTCATTGCTCAGCACTGATTACTCGCTTCGGAGAGCTTCGAGTGGGTCGAGTCGCGCAGCGCGGCGCGCCGGCGCAACACCGCTGATAAGCCCAACGGCCACGCTCACCAGGATTGCGACAATCACATACACGGTTGGAATCCGCACAGGCAATGCCGGGATCAGAGCGCCCAGAATTTGTGCAATGCAAATTCCGGCAATCACACCCGCAACACCTCCAGCGGTGGAAAGGATTGCTGCTTCCATCAGAAAAAGCATAAGAACCTGTCCTGATTCCGCTCCGATCGCTTTTTGCAGACCGATTTCGCTGATCCGTTCATTGACTGAGATCCACATCATGGTGAGAATTCCCACGGCACCGACAAGAATAGATATTTCGGCAACACCTCCACCGCCCATCGTCATTGCATTCAATATGTTATCCAGAGTGTCCAGCATTTCCGTTTGGGTCACGACAGTGAAGTCCTCTTCATCATCATGCCTGGCTTTGAGAGACGCGCGAATCCCGTCAGCCACGGAAGTCACTTTGTGTGCGTCGCTGAAAAGAACATGGATTTCCTGCAAACCTTCTTTGTTAAATATTTGCAAAGCAGAGGCAATCGGAATGTACGCGCGGTCATCCAGATCCAATCCGAGAAGTTGTCCCTTCGATTCCATGATGCCGATCACAAGGAAACGTGAACCGCCAATG
>JBKKAT010000939.1:0-4675 GCA_046714535.1 Acidobacteriota bacterium
TGAGTGAAAAGGATTTGCCCAGCAGAACACCGGAAATCGCGCCGATCCATTCTTTTGCCGTGCGCCATGCCTCGGGTCCAACCTTGCGGCTCCTTCGCGCCAGGAAAAGGGAGTTTGCGGACTGGAGCAGCACGTAGATGTAGCGGTACGTCATTGCCATCATGAAAATAAGCAAATGAGGAAAACCGATCCAGCGGAGTGCTTTCAGAAGCACCGGCCAACGGGTCGTGAGAACTAACAACAGCGCGAAGGAAACAGATGTAACCACGCGAACAATCAATAGAGTGGCAGTGCGCAAGCCTTGTTCAGTCACAATCAGGTTTGTGCCCGGGATGACAATCAGTGTGTCGCCAGGTGTGAGAAATAAAGCGGGAAAAGCGATCAATGCTGTGTAAAGGGGAATGAAAAACAACAATCGCCGGAAAAAAGAAAAGAATAAGAGCAGGGAGCCTGCCGCAAGGAAGATAGCAAAACCAAGCAAGACCGCTAAGGGCAGAATATTGTGTGTGAAGGAGCTCGATAGAATGAGAAGCAAAAGTCCGATAATTTTTATGCGGGGATCGACCTTTTGAAGCCAGCCCGGACGGGCGGCTGTTTCTTCTGCAAAAACGGACTCCTGGAGAACTTGTGTGAAACGAAGCAAGTTCTTTTCCAGGTAGGTTCGATAGTTGCTCATGATTTGGAAAGGGATCGCCTTCCGAATAGAGTCAACAAGTAAAATACCAGCAGGATCAACACGATTCCAATGACAGCCGATAGAGCATACCCGGTCCGTTCACCGAGACCCGGGATTGTGTAATCTGCGAAAGCTGCTTGCCAGAAATTCTCCCATCTTTGAAGACCTTTTGGCACAAAGTCGAACCCCATCTCTCGCAGTTGTTCGGAATTCCATTCTCCCCAGGCGGTGCCAGGGGCCAGCAAACCGATCGGTGTGATGAATACAAGCAACGCCAGCAGTATCCAGGCCAGACGCATCCGGGCCCAGAATTGCGGCAGGGTTGTCTCCTGTTTTTCGGTGACGGTTAACAGCTCCGGTGCAGAATGCTGCAGGAACGCAACGGTTCCGCCGGTGACAACGGCCTCCGCAAACCCCGCAAAAAGATGGCCCGTAACCATGGCGGGAACGGCGACACCCAGCGAATAGGGCGCGTAGAGCGGAGTCCCATCCGCTTGATGCGCGATGAGTGGTTGAAGCCCGAGTTCGATCCCGGTCAGCAAGCCGGAAATGTTCAGTGAAAGATATCCGGCGATCGCCGCCGCAATCTGCCGCCCACGAGGTGTGCGGGAAGAAATAATACTATATATGTAGTATGATGTGAAAACCTGGACGATTGCCATGTTGAAGCAATTTGCGCCAATCGCTGTGATTCCGCCGTCTCCAAAAAAAAATGCTTGGATGACTAACGCGATCGACACGGCGATGACGGCCGGCCAGGGAGTGAGCACAATGGCCGCCAGGCTCGCCCCGACTGCATGACCTGTCGTGCCACCGGGCAATGGTATGTTGATCATTTGAATGACAAAACACGTTGCCGACAGTAAAGCCATCATCGGCACGAGTCTTCCGGAGAGAATCGCTTTCGTCTTGCGTGAAGCCACAAACCAGAAGGGTGCCGAAAGAGCGTAGAGAGTGCCTGCCGTAGCGGGACTCAAGTAACCATCAGGAATATGCATAATTTTTTAACAAAAGCTAACGAAGTGAACAAAGAGAAACAAGCTTTGTTCTCTTTGTTATCTTCTGTTAAAAGAGTTTATTCGAACATTTTGTCCGCAGGAATGATCGTGACGTTCTCCGCTTTGATAGGCAGGGGGAAATTCATGATCAGTTTGTCCTCTTCCAGGATCACTTCCGGTTTTGGAGAATCGTATTTGATGGGACTCGGTGCATTTGCAACAAGAGCTTTCTTAAAACCTTCGGCTTCTTCCGTTACCACGGCAATGACCATGTTTTTCGTAGAAAGGTGTTTCTTGATGGCTGCGTTTACCCGATTCAGGTTCAAGGTTTCAAGATTCTGCTTGCTTAAATCAAAATAGGACCGCGATAACTTGTAAAAGTGATCATCCACCGCATAACCCAGTAATTCAGAATTGGACTGAGCAAGGCTGACCATGTAATTCAAAAGGTACTTACGCATTTCTTCGAGATCATTCTGCGCAAATCCTTTTTCGGACAACATTTGCACTTCTCGAACCGCCTGACGCAACGCGAAATGCCGAACCGGATGCGGTACGGGGCGGATCCACACCTGAAAGATTTGTTGATTCCGCGAGAAATTAGGGGGCGGTTGCATCAATCTTCCGCCGTAAGCAAAATGTTCGATATAGCTGTAGTCTCCGTAGTTCAATCCACGTTGTCCGCGCATCACATTGAAGAGACGTCCAACCTGCGTCCGGTGTTGACCGAGCCAGGAATTCATTACCATCATGGGGAAATAATCTTCACCGGATCGCGTGAAGGAAATCGGATAACCAAAACTAAAAGCTGTGGCCGGCGTCTTCTTTTCCACGATCACAACCCGGACACCTTCCATTTTTGGGGCCGGTGGCAACGCTTTCGTTTCTGCTTTTCCTTCCGGTAATTTTGCCAAATCTTGTTTCAGTTTCTGAATGAGATCCGGAGGGAAATTTCCAGCAACACCGATGACCAGATTTTTTCTCGTGTAATGGTTCTGATAAAAATTCTGAACATCCTGCAAAGTGAGAGATTGAATCGCGCTGGCCGTTCCTTCATTCGGATGTCCGTAAGGATGTCCTTTGAAAATCGCCCAGTTTAACGTCTCTTTCCCCAGTTCTTCATCATTGTTAAACCGCAAAGTCTTTGCTACGTAATTCAACTGATCCGTTTTCAGGCGGTCGAAATCCTCTTGCTTGAAGCCCGGTGTCAGGATGGCGTCCCGCAAAAGCTCGTAATAGCCATTCAGATGATCTTTGTGAACGACCCCCACGAAAACGGTCATTTCTTTATCCACTTGCGAGGAATAGCTGGCTGCCATGGGAAAGAGCAATTGCAGGATTTCCTGATAGGCGTGCTTCTGACTACCCCCGTCCGTCAGAAGAGACGCCGTAAGGGCAGCCACTCCTTCTTTGCCGGCCGGATCGTGTGCCGAGCCGGTCAAAAATGCGATGCGAAAGGCGACCAGCGGCGAATCATTCTTTCGTAACACGATCTGCGTATCAGGAATGGAATCAGCAGCCCATAACGGCATTGTGGTCAACAGAAGAATGAAATAAAAAAGGCGCTTCATGATTTGGCTCCGGTCAATGTCACAACAGTCCTTTTTCCTTTTTGAAAATATTGTTGAGCGGCCTTTTGAATGTCTTCCGGCGTGATGCTTTCGTAAGTTTTGAAGATCTGATCTACTCCCGCCACACCGTGAATGAGCGCAAGATACGGGGGAATGGAGTTATAGAATCCATTTGTGATGCTCTTACTTGTATCAAAACTCATCAGGAAAGAATATTTTCGGTTGGACTTTAAGTCCGCGAGTCTCTTTGCATCGACCGTTTTTTGTTTCATTTGTTCGAGCGTATCTGAAATTGCTTGCTCCGCCATACTCAAATCCTGGGCGTTTTTCAAACGCGCAGAAATTGTAAATAAGTGATCATCCAAGTGTGGTATGTAATCTCCGCTGATTGAGTCCGCTTTTTGTTCTTGCAAAACCAATCGTTGAAAGAGCGGAGAGGTTTCGCCAAATGCCAGCTCCGAAAGCAAACTCAATGCTGCAAATTCTTTGCTTGACGGATGAAATGCTGGCGCTTTGTAGCCAATGGAGAGCAGAGGTAAAGTGTTTCCTTCATACGAGATGGAAGCTTTTCGCTCCTGAGTTTGTTCCGGCTCCTTCGGGATCTCCGGACGATAATTTCCTGGTTTCCAGGGGGAGTAATATTTTTTAATGAGTGATAACGCTTGTTCAGGATCAAATTTACCCGCGACTATGATGGTGCAATTTTCCGGCCGATAAAAGCGGTTGAAGAAGGTCCGGCTGTATTCGAACTGATTCGGCATATCCTGAATGTCTTTTAGAAATCCCATCGCAGTATGCTTGTACGTGCTTTTTTCGAATGCCGTCTCATTCAGCTTTTCATCCAGTTGAAAAAAAGGATTTGCAAAGTTCTTGTTGTATTCACCCAGAACCGCCTTTGCTTCAGTTTGGAAAGCAGGCAGAGAGTATTCAAGATTCATGAAACGATCTGAATCCACATCGATGATTGTTTCGAGGAATTTGCCGGGAAGGTGAATGTAGTATACGGTGAAGTCTTCCCCTGTAAACGCGTTTTGATCGCCGCCTATTTCCAATAGTATTTTTGCGTATTTCTCGGCCGGGTATTTCCTGGTGCCACGAAACATCATGTGTTCAAAGAAGTGAGCAAAGCCGGTATGGCCTGGCTCAATTTCTTGACGGCTGCCCACATTCACCACAGTTGTGTAGGAAACAAGTCCCGCATTCTCCATGGGAACGAGCAGCACTTTCAAGCCATTTTCGAGTTTTGCTTCCTTATATTTATACGGAAATGATGATTGACTCCACGCCGGTGAGGCGAGTAAAAACAAAAAAAGTGTAAGACAAAGTTTCATAAAAAAACCTCGTTGATTTTTAACACAGAGACACAGAGGCACAGTGGCACAGAGAAAAACAGAACATATCCAGTCTCTGTGACTCTGTGCCTCTGTGTT